>NZ_DATCVJ010000766.1:0-4803 GCF_036566945.1 Chitinophaga sp.
ATTGGAAATCATTTACATTCTGATTTCCCAGCTGTCCCCAGCCACCCGTGATTTTCAGGTTGCTCACGGCTTTCACATGTTCTTTGAAGAAGGTTTCATCCGAAATGCGCCATCCTGCGGAGAAGGCGGGGAAATAGCCCCAGCGCTGATCTGGTGCAAATTTGGAAGAACCATCGGCGCGGAAGGTCACGGTCAACAGGTACTTATCTTTAAAACCGTAGAAGCCTCTTACAAATCCGGAAGCGATGGCGTTGGCAGGGTAGTAGTTGCCTTGTGCATCGTGGATGTCGTTACCATTACTCAGCACACGCTGATCGGGCGCTTCGTCATTAAAGCCCCAGCGGTCGGCCCGGAAGAAAGAACCATTATAGGTTTGCTGAGAGTAACCACCAGTAACGGTAACATGATGTATTTGTCCAAACACCTTGTTATAGGTCATGAATATTTCACTGAGCTGATTGTTTTCGGTGGCATTGCGGTTGTACAATTCCGCGTGGTCACGGGCCCTGGTCTGGTCCAGTACTTTAGGTGCAAAATTGTACTGGTTGTTGATGTTACCATCAAATCCGTAGTTGGCACGCAAGGTAAGACCATCCATAATTTCCAGTTCTCCATATACGCTGGCCAGCATGCGATAAGTTTTTGTCCAGGCATCGGTGGTTTCAGCGGTGTATACAGGGTTGTTGATATCACCCAGTTCATTGCTGGCTTTGGAACTGCCGTAGCTGCCATCAGGATTGTGTACCGGAATAGCGGGATTGAAACGCAGAGCGCTGAAAATAAGTCCCGTTTGTGAGGAATAGGTATCCGGACCGGCACTTTGTTTATACGTCAGCTGCATGTTTTCGCCTACCTTGAAACGTTTGCCCAGCTTATGTTCTGAGTTGAAACGTACGGAGTAACGTTTAAAATAGGAGTTGACAATCAGCCCGTTTTCATTATAATAACCTGCGCTGAGCATATAATTGGAGCTGGCGTTCCCACCGCGTAAGTTCACATCGGCATTGGTCACATCACCGGAACGCAGCAGGGCACGCTGCCAGTCGGTGCGCTGGGTGGCATAGTACGAATCTTTCCAGATAGGTTCTATGGCGCCGCCATCGTTGGTAGCACGTTCCTGTTTGAGCATCACCAGGTCTGGGGCTGTCAGCAAAGGAATGTAGCGGATGGTGTTGGATACGCCACGATATACGTTCACAGATGCTTTCAGCTTTTCGCCATAGCTGCCTTTTTTGGTGGTGATGATCACCACGCCGTTGGCAGCGCGGGTACCGTAGATCGCGGAGGAAGAAGCATCTTTCAGGATTTCCATAGAGGCGATGTCGTTGGGATTCACGTCACTGATGCCGGTGGCCGGGATGCCGTCAATAATCACCAGTGGTTCGGCGTTGTTGATGGTACCTGTACCACGTATACGTATAGCCGGTGTGCTGCCGGGAGCGCCGTCCGAGCGAACAATGTCCACGCCGGTAACGCGACCCTGGATGGCCGATGCGGCATCAGGTACGGGGATGTTTTTAATATCCGCACCTTTTACGGAGGCAATGGTACCGGTCACGTCGCGGCGGGTCTGCACACCATAACCTACTACCACTACTTCTCCCAAACCCTTGGTGGTAGCGTTCAGAGATACGTTGATGACAGCCTTGTCGCCCACCGTTATTGTTTGTGGTTCATAGCCGATAAATGAGAACAAAACCGATTTAGCACCTGCGGGTAAAGAAAGGCTGTAGTTCCCTTTTGTATCAGTACTGGCGCCACTGCTGGTGCCGGGTACTGTTACATTTACACCCGGCAGACCGGTTCCGTCGGAAGCACCGGTGACTTTTCCGGTAATGGTCTTTTGTGCCATCGCTGCGCTGGTAGCGCATAGAAAGACCATCAGAAAGCATAATTTTCTAGTGAATGAGTACCTCATAATTTGATGAATAAGACGTGAACTTGAATAAACGTGATTGGAACAGATGTATACGGCCTGTCTGTTTTAGTGTTGCTGGATGACTGGTTTTGGTTGTTAAATAATAATTGTTGCTAAATCGTTATTGTACTATTGCGTGTTGTAGGTAATTTTTTATGAATTCACTGTATTTCAAAAAATGATAACGGAAATTGGTTGGCTTTACACGATGGCTACATTACACATGACTCAGCTAGAAAGATAGTGAATTTTACAAATGTAGCAGTATAGTTTTTTACCCGGTGTTGATAGTAGATTAATTATGTATTAACACTTGTAAACGCGTACGGAGAACACTTATAGCCCACCCACAAAAAAGGGACTGCCATGGCAGCCCCCCGAAAATGATTGGTTTGGTGAGTAGATCAGGTGGTAGTAGTAATTTTTTCCCTTCGGGAGACAGGAGGCTGCCGGCGTTGCTGCCGCCTGTTGGCCAGGTAATACACAGGTATACCAGACAGCGTAATGATCAGTCCCGGCCAGGTAAACCGTGGCTTATATATGAACAGCAGTCCACAGAAGGCCAGCCCCATTAAAATATACAACACCGGCAACACCGGGTATCCGAAAGCCTTGTAAGGCCGGTCGGCATCCGGCCGCTTCTTACGCAAAATGAAAATCCCCGCAATCGTCAGCATATAAAATGCCACCACCACAAATGAAATCATATCCAGCAAATCGCCATACCGTCCGCTCAAACACCATAAACAAGCCAGCACACATTGAATCCATAAGGCAAATGCCGGCACCGCTGCCCGGTTCAATGTACCCGCCTTTTTGAAAAATACGCCGTCATTCGCCATCGTATGATACACCCTGGCTCCCGCCAGAATAAGTCCATTGTTACACCCAAACGTAGATACCATAATCATCAACGCAATCACAATAGTCCCTGCATTGCCCAATACGGCCTGAGATACGGACACGGCTACACGATCTTTAGGCGCCTGTGCAATGTCTGATAAGGGTAATACGGCGAGATAGGTAATGTTGGTCAACAAATAAATAACAGTCACGATAGCGGTCCCCAGGAAAAGACTCAACCCGATATTACGCCGTGGATTTTTTATTTCTCCGGCCACAAAAGCTACATTATGCCAGGAATCACTGCTGAATACAGATCCCACCATCGCCGCGGCAATTGCGCCAAAGGCGGCCATCATCGTGTAGGAGGTGGCGCTACCTTCGCTGGCCAACGGATGCAGGTCCCAGGCATGCTGCCAGTTCGCCGTCCATACGCCCGGTTTTAACGCCAGCAGTCCGCAAATGATCAACGCGGCCAAACTCACCAGTTTCGTCAGCGTAAAAGTGGTTTGTATAGTTTTGCCACCCTCAATACCACGTGTATTCATATAAGTGAGTAGCACGATCACCATAATGGAAAGCAACTGCGCCGCACTCACCTGCATAAATCCCAGGTTCAGTAAAACATGTTCTTCACTGAACACCGGCAGGAGGTAGGCCGTAAACTTGGCAAAGGCAACACCTACGGCGGCAATGGTAGCGGTTTGTATCACCGTGAAAAAGCTCCAGCCATATAAAAAGGCCGTCATCGGATTATAAGCTTCTTTCAGGTATACATATTGCCCGCCCGCGCGGGGAAACATGCCACTCAGTTCCCCGTAACTCAACGCGGCAGTAAGCGTCATAAAACCGGTAATAAGCCATACCAGCAATAACCAGCCGGCACTTCCGGTATGACGGGTAATATCGGCACTGACAATAAAAATTCCGGAGCCTATCATGCTGCCGGCCACGATCATAGTGGCATCCAGCAGCTTTATAGACGGCTTGAATGATGGAGCGTCTGACATAGTAGGTTTTGTAGTTGGTTGATATACCCTAAAACTACAGTTACTTTGCCTTGAATTCTATTCGCTTATTGACCAATACTATGCAGATTTTGTAGCTGCGGTATCCGATGTGTTATCCAGTTGTTCATATTCCCGCAGATAACTACGCGGCGATTTCCCGGTAATACTTTTAAATACCCGGTTGAAGTTGGCTATACTGTTGAATCCACAATTATAAGCTACGGTAGCGATGCTGTCGAACGAGCCACCAGCCAGTTTCTTACAGGCTTCATTGATACGTACTTCATTCAAAAACGATACAAACGTTAACCGCGTATGCTTCTTGAAATACCGGCAAAATGCCTGTGGCGTCATATGTGCCTCCCGGGCAATATCTTCCAGCTTTATTTCAGTATCATAATGCTGCATAATATAGTTGTAGATATACCCGATACGGATGCCTTCCTGTTCATTTACTGCCGATAACCTCGACCCCGTAATCAACGGTTCCAGGCTTTTAATCGTCAGAAAGAAATTCATCAGCTCCACAAATGCCAGAAACTGTACAATCCCCTGCGATTGATGGATCTTCAGCATACGGCTCGAAATCTCCAGCACATGCGCTTCCGGAATCTTAAACCCGTTGCGCGACTGCTCTACAAATGACTTGATCTTCTTAAATTCCGGCAGCTCAAACAACGGCGCCAGCTTGCCCTCCGGATTGAAAAACACCGTCAGCGCCTGCACATTCTTTTTGTTCTTGGTGCCAAAAGGCAACTCCTCACTCTTTAATACATGTGGCTGATTACTCCCCAGCCAGTAAATTTCATTCGACCAGAAAGCATGCATATTGTTCTCCACAATCAACGTACCATGCCCGTGCTGAATCCAGGTAAGCTGAATTTCTTCATGACGGTGCAGGTGCGGATAGAAAGCTGGCAGCGAATCCTTTTGCGTGATAATGGTTTTGTCGTGCGCTACAGGTATCGTAAACTGTAATACTTTCATGTAGTTACATTATTCTTTTTTTAACACCTTTGAAGGCTTTAGGCC
>NZ_DATCVJ010000767.1:0-3514 GCF_036566945.1 Chitinophaga sp.
TATCATTCGATATGGAGAAAAAGTAGCCTGTTTTTTTGTTGTATTTTTTCTTTTCTTATAAAAATAAATGCACAAAATAATCCGGCTAATAGTGTACTGGGCATCTGGCTCAATGAGGAAAAGACCGGCAAAATTGAAATCTATCAATCAGGAAATATCTATCAGGGAAAACTGTTATGGGGTAAATATATGCTGGACGAAAAAGGGGCTCCCCGTAAAGATACGAAGAACCCCAATGCCGCTTTAAGAAACAGAGAGTGGCCGAATATGGTGATGCTGACAGGTTTTCAGTACCACGACGGACAATGGGAAGGCGGCGAAATTTATGACGCCACCACGGGAAAGTCGTACCGGGCCAATATGAAAATCCGGGCCGGCCGGCTGGAAATCCGGGGCTACGTGGGTATTTCGCTACTCGGGAAAACCATTTACTGGGACCGGATAAAATAATATCAGATGCCTTCCGGTTGCAACACAGCTTTTGGTTCCATTGTAGGTGGCAGCATCCATAACATGATCCCTACTATCCCTAAACAAATAATACTAACGGCAAGGCCTGTATTAAAAGCTTTCAGGTAGTTGGGAGATGTAGCATGCTGGCTGACCACATAGTAAAAAACACCGCCCAGTATAGTGATCCCTAAAGCAGATGCCGTTTGCTGGAAAGTAGAGAATACCCCTGCTGCCACGCCTGCAAACTTTACCGGCACACTATTTAACGCAATGTTTAATAAGAAAGGTAATACCAGCCCGTTTCCCAGCCCATAAATACCAATCAATAGTGTTACACAAAACGGACTTACCGACGGTTGAAAAAGCCATATTTGCAGCAGGAAAGAAATCAGGATGATCAGCAGTCCTGCTTGTAATACCCACTTGCCAAACCGTACAATCAGCCGCGATGCCAGCATGGAAGAGATCATGAACAGCACGGCATGCAATATAAAGGCGATGCCGCAATCCAGTGCAGAAAATCCGAGTCCATTTTGTAAATAGATGGCGCTCATCAGCAGAAACGCGGTATGCATCATGAAGTGAAATAGCACCGCGAGCAAGCCTATATTGAATTCCCGGATTTTAAACAGCGCCGTATCAATTAAACTGCCTTTGTGCAGGCGTACTTTCATTTGCTGATTACGCAGGAAGTAGGCGAAAATGAAAAGCGACAGTAGCATCAAGCCCATACTCCATAGCGGCCATCCCATTTCGCGTCCTTTGGTTAAGGGATAAATAAGACAAACCAATCCGGTGGTGAGCATCAGCGCGCCGGTATAATCGAACCGCTGCCGGGTGTCGCGGGGCGTTTCTTTTAAATACCGGTGAATTGCCCAGAGTGCCAGGATGCCTACCGGCAGGTTGATAAAGAAAATCAGGCGCCAGCCTTCGATAAAGAAATGGGTGTCTACCAGGTAGCCACCTAATATTTGTCCTATGATCGCTGCAATACTTAAGGTAATGCCGTACCAGCCAATGGCTTTGGCTCTCTCCGAAGGATTGGTAAAGAGTACCTGTATAAATGCGATGGACTGTGGCACCATGAAAGAAGAGCTCAGGCCCTGAAAAAAGCGGGTGATGTTCAGTTCCAGCGCGGTTTGAGATAAGCCACAGAGACAGGAGGTCAACGTGAAAAAAAACATTCCCCAAAAAAATACTTTCTTTCTGCCGAGATAGTCGCCTGCCCTGCCGCCTGTAATCAGGAAAGAGGCGCTGCCCAGCAGGTAGCCGGCAATCACGAGTTGTACTTCTCCGTCTGTAGCATGTACCCCTTTCTTGATACCAGGAATGGCCATATTGATGATAAAAATGTCGATGACATACAATAGGGGGGCCGTTAGGATGACGAGTAGTGCCATCCACTTTGAATTGTTGTTTTCCATGATGATGAGGATATCCGGGTTAAATTGAATGCGCTTTTTCGTGGTCGAGCAACCATTTCTTTCTCCATATTCCGCCGCCATATCCTGCGAGCTGTCCATCTTCGGCAATCACGCGGTGGCAGGGTACCAGGATGGAAATCCTGTTCATCCCATTGGCATTGGCTACCGCACGAATGGCTTCGGGCCGGTTCACCGCCATGGCTTGTTGTTTATAGGAACTGGTAGTACCATAGGAGATGGTCTGCAATATGCGCCAGATCGTTTGCTGAAAGGGCGTTCCCGGGCAATACAATGGCACTGTAAACACTTTTCGCGTCCCTTCAAAATATTCGGCCAGTTGTAATTGCAAGGTTTCAAAATGGACGTTTGCGCCCTGGATAATATTAGCATTCAGCTGTTTCGCCAGCGACTTCAACTCCGTTTCCAGCATTTTGCGATCGGTAAATTCCAACAGGCAGATACCCTGTTCCACGGCGCAGGCGAACATAGTCCCCAGCGGTGTTTCCAGCCGCGTAATATTGATAAGGTGTTTATCTTTACTATTGGATGGCGACACTCCAAATACTGATTTGAAGGAGTCGGAAAAGCCGCTTAGCGACTCATAACCGGCATCAAAAGCCACGGAGGTAACCGGTTCCCCGTTTTGTATTTTTTTGAAGGCGGCATTGATCCGGAACATCCGCTGGTAAGCCTGAAAGGTGACGCCATGGTTTTTTAGAAACCATCTCCGGATAGTAATGGGTTCAATTCCTTTTTCAAGGAGGTCGGCGTCTTTGAATTTTTTAGATGGATCTGCCTGCAGCGCGTCCAGGATTTCTTTTATATGCGGAGGTGTTTCACCCATTTTTTCCAATGGACTACATACCTTACAGGGCCGGTAACCTTTTAGGATGGCCTCTTTTGCGGATGAAAAGAATTCCACATTTTCCTGCCGGGGCTTACGGGCCGTACAGGTTGGGCGGCAAAATACGCCGGTTGTTTTTACTGCTGCTATAAAAGTCCCTTCGTAAGAAACATCCTTATCAACAAGCGCCTGGTACATGATTTCATGAGTCAGCATGTATTTCTTTTAGCCAAAAGTAAGGCAGTTGTAACTGGCTGGCAACCGAAAACTGAACAAGTATTTTTTTGAGGAGGAAGGGCTTTAGCCTTAATGATGATAAGCGCCACTTTGTTTTTAAGCAAACCGGATATTATGATAGGCAGGCACAAATATTATACAGCAGGGCCGGGGATTTCAGCGGTAGTATACAATGAATGCAGCCGCCAACCCAGTGTTTCATACAGCGCTCTGCCTTCCCGGGTAGCTACCAGCAATCCTTTGTTAATACCGCGGGCGGCGCCGATAGCTTCCAGTGTTTTCATGATCACGCTGCCCAGCTTACGGCGGCGATGACTTTCATGTGTTTCGATGCGGTCATAAATACCGTAATCGCCTACAAAGGCAATGTACCCACGCGCGGCCAGTTCACCCTGCGTTGTCAGTATGCTGACAACAGGAACGGGAATGTCTTCACGGATGTCGAGTAGGTATCCTTCCTGCAGCACCGTGTTAACCGGCGCCATGGCGCCGAAGTAGGTCATCATAAAAGCCTGTGGCGCTATGATCCAGCCGGGAGGCAGCAAGGCGCTCACGG
>NZ_DATCVJ010000768.1:0-16022 GCF_036566945.1 Chitinophaga sp.
GCGGTGGAACAGTTCACCGTTGGAAAGGACCGTGAGATGGATGCTTTCCTGGCGCCGTTCGACGTGCTGGGCTCTATGGCGCACATCACCATGCTGCAAAGTATTGGATTGCTGGAAGCGGTCGAACTGACTGTGTTAAAACAGGAACTGAAAAAGATCTACGAGGAAATACAAGCCGGTGATTTTAAGCTGGAAGATGGCGTAGAAGATATTCACTCACAGGTAGAATTATTGCTGACCCGCCGTCTGGGTGAAGTAGGCAAGAAGATCCACAGTGGCCGTTCCCGGAACGACCAGGTGTTAGTAGATCTGAAGCTCTACTTGCGTCACGAGTTGCAAACAATGGTAGAAGAAGTGCTGGCACTGTTTCACCTGTTACAGCAACAAAGCGAAAAATACAAAGCACACCTGATCCCCGGTTATACCCATCTGCAAATCGCAATGCCATCCTCTTTCGGATTATGGTTTGGTGCTTATGCAGAAAGCCTGGTAGATGATCTGACCATGTTACAGGGCGCCTATAAAGTGGTGAATAAAAATCCGCTTGGCTCTGCTGCAGGCTATGGTTCTTCGTTCCCCCTTGACCGTGAGTTGACTACTGCATTGCTGGGTTTTGACACGCTGAACTACAACGTAGTATATGCGCAAATGGGCCGTGGTAAAACGGAAAAAATAGTTTCTTTTGCACTGGCAGGTATCGCCTCTACCATTGCTAAAATGGCCATGGATGCGTGTTTATTTATGAATCAGAATTTCGGGTTTATCAGTTTCCCTGATGAACTGACCACTGGTTCGAGCATCATGCCGCATAAAAAGAATCCGGATGTATGGGAACTGATCCGCTCACATGGTAATAAGCTGCAGGCATTGCCCAATGAAATTGCTATGATGATCACCAACCTGCCTTCCGGCTACCACCGTGATCTGCAGCTGTTGAAAGAAAATTTATTCCCTGCATTTCAAACGCTGAAAGACTGTATCCGTATGAGTCGTCTGATGCTGGAAAATATCCGCATCAAGGAAAATATACTGGATGATAGTAAGTATCAATATCTCTTCAGTGTGGAAGTAGTGAATAACCTGGTATTACAGGGCACTCCATTCCGTGAAGCTTATAAGCAGGTAGGGATGGATATAGAAAACGGTACTTTCTCCCCGGAGAAAGCCGTAGCGCATACACATGCGGGTAGTATCGGTAATTTATGTACGGAACAGATTGCCGCGCAGATGGATGCAGTGATAAAAGGTTTTCCTTTTGAATCGGTGGATAAAGCGCTGGAGCAATTGCTGAATAGCTGATAATAGTCTGAATATATTTTTTCGGAAGTCCCGGTAGCCTTGCGTTGCCGGGATTTTTTATGTTGGCTATTGGATACCCAATAGCAACAACAGTAATAACAATCCATTTTCTCCCAGTTGCACACGTAATATACGCAGTGCTTTTCCAATATGTTTCTCTACGGTATTTACCGAAATATTCAGTTGTTCCGCAATTGCTTTATAGGAGAGATGCTCATACCTGCTCAGCAAAAAAGCTTCCCGGCATTTATCGGGCAATGCATGTATACAGCGTTGCAGTCTTATTTCCAGCTCCTTATTTTCCAGTTGATGTTCAATCTGGTCAAAAGGTTCCTGCTGACGGCCTATCTGTTCGCGGTGTGTCGCATGACGCAGATCTGCGCGGATAATATCGAGTATTTTATAGCGTAAAGTATTGTGGAGATATCCTCCCAGGTTTTCTGTATGCCGGATAGCTGATTTATTAATGAACAGGCTAATGAATACTTCCTGCACTACTTCTTTTGCTTCTTCTTTTGATTTTAGCCGTTTATACGCGGCGTTCAGCAGGGGTATAGCGTATTGTGCATAGATCGCATCAAATGCCCATTCCTCGCCTTGCAGCAATAGCTGGAACAGCTCTTTCTCCGTATATGCGTTGGCTTTATTAATGATAGACCCTGGTTTAAGTATTGCTAATATACTCGGTTTAATAATAAAAGAAGGTGATAAATTTTTTTTAAGAGAGATGGCGGTAACGGTTGCATTGTTCGATAAGTATATAAAGCAAAGCTAATTAATGGATAAAGATCAGTTGTTAATCCTGATTGAAAAATACCTGGATAGAGAAGCATCTGAGGCGGAAAAGAGATGGGTGGAGCAATGGTATGCCTCTTTTGAACATGCGGATGACTGGCTGGAAGCGGGTACTACAGCAGCGGCAGCGGAACAGACGGAACTGAAGCATCTCCTGAGTGCAAGGTTGTCGGGGATCGCACAGGTAGATGCGGTGAACCGGCAGGTATTTGATATCCGGCGTAGAACGTGGAAGCGTTGGGCGGTGGCCGTGGCGGCCGTATTAATAGCGGCCGCAGTGACATTGGGCGTATGGCGGTTGCCGTCTGGCAACACCAATCAGGTGGTGAAAGCGGGTTCGGTACCTCGTTACATTGTATTGCCGGATGGGAGTACCGTATGGTTGAATGCAGGGAGTACAATTACCTATGCGGCAGGATTTAGTGGCCGGAACAGGGAAGTTGACCTGGAGGGAGAAGCCTATTTCGACGTAGTACCGCAGCCAGGTAAATCTTTTCTTGTAAGATCAGGAAACCTGACTACACGGGTATTAGGAACAGCATTTTGTGTGAAAGCCTATAAAAAAGACAACATCACTGTTACCGTAGTAGCCGGAAGGGTGCAGGTGAACAGCGATGTAACGGTGATGGCTACACTGAATAAAAATGAACGTCTGCACATCAGGCCAGAGGCGGGTGTGACAGCGAGGGAGAAAATAGACAGCAACACAGTAAATGCCTGGGATACCGGCCTGCTACAGTTCGAGAAGCAGGACCTGCGCGATATTACAACGATCCTTGGTAAATGGCACGGCTATACCTTTTCATTCCGTAATCCGGCGATGGCACATTGTATTTATACCGGCAGTCTTGACCACAGTGCGTCGTTGGAAGAACAACTTAGTCTTTTAAGTGAAGTGAACAATATGACCTGGAATATGGATACTACGAAAAAAATAATATGGATCGACGGCACGGGATGCAACGAACAATGATGATCTGCTGAAAAATAAAAACCGCCTTGTCTTGTCCACAAGGCGGTGCATGTTGAGTTTAAAATTGAGTAATCTAAAACCCACACAAATCTATGCAATTTCATGTTAATGAAAGGGCGCGGAATTATATTGCCCGGAATACAGGGCTGTTCCGCGTCGTCAACCAAAATGTAATTTCAATTATGAGAATCTCCTCGCTGTTAGTGGCGATGCTTGTTACAACTGCGGCCACCTTAAAGGCTGCTGTTGCTGAAGGGCAGAAGCTCAAAGAGATGAAGTTGTCAATGAAAGCAGATCATGAGTCGCTGCTGATGGTATTACGTAAAATAGAAAGCACTACCAGTGTACGCTTTGTGTACAATGCCGCCAAAGTGAATGGCGACCAACTGGTTAGCATTGCTTTGGATAATGTTTCACTCGAAGAAGCACTGAATAACCTGTTATCAGCAAAAAATTATGGCTGGAAAGAGAAGGGTGGTAACATCATTATTTTCAGCAACGCAGCGGATACTGTGCGCCTTCACGGGCGTGTGCTGAACCGCGCAGAACCTCCGGTGGGCTTGCCAGGCGTAACGGTGGCCATTAAGGGTACCACCACCGGATTAACCACGGATGCTGATGGCTATTTTGAAATTACCGCGAAACGGAATGCAGTATTGGTATTCAGCTTTATTGGCTATAAACCACAGGAATACATTGTTACCGGTGAACAAAGGAACCTTACAGTTTCCCTGACAGAAAACGTAAGTGCACTGAATGAAGTGGTAGTAACAGGTTTTACGGAGCAAAAGGTAAAGCATCTCGCGAGTTCCGTTAGTACCATCAATATGAATAATGCCAATGGTAAGCCGGTCACGCAGCTATCGCAGGCATTACAGGGTGGTGCTACCGGTATATTTGTGACCCAACGTTCCGGACTTCCCGGCGATGATGCGGCGGCTATCAAGATACGCGGATTAGGGACTTTTCTTGGAGGTGGCCCCCTGGTGTTGGTAGATGGAGTGCCATTTGATATGAACCTGCTGGACCCCAATACGGTAGAAAGTATTACGGTATTGAAAGATGCGGCAGCAGCCTCCTTATATGGTGCCCGCGCGGGAAATGGCGTCATTATCATCACTACTAAAAGAGGCGTGGCCGGAAAACCTGTGGTGCAATACAATGCTTATGCAGGCGCACAAACCCCTTCCTATATGCCTGATTTCGTGGATGCCGCTACTTATATGCGCATGATGAATGAAGCTAATGAGAACCAGAACCCCGGCAGCGAACCGAGATTCTCTGATGATGCTATTCGAAAAACGGCTTCTCATGAAGATCCAATCAACTACCCGGATACCCGCTGGAGCGATGAGGTAATCCGTAAATCGGCTGCCATACAGGAACATTTTCTTTCCGTGGCTGGAGGAAACAGTACCGCGCGTTTTGCCATTACGGGCAACTATCTCTCCCAACAGGGAATGATTGAGAATGCCGGTTTTCAGCGTGCGTCTTTGAGAGCCAATACCAGTATGGATTTACGTAAGAATATCGTCATTTTTACGGATATGTTTATTAACCGTAATCAACGGAGAGACACCTATTCCGGTAATAACCAGATTTTAAGCTGGATGTACACTGCCCCTCCAACGGTTATCCCCAAATTTCCTGCTAAAGAAGACCGCCCGGGCTATACTTATTACGGTCTTTACGGACAAAGCTGGAATCCGGTGGCCAACCTGGAACAGGGCGGTTACAAAGAATTTCTCAGCGATGAAGCATTACTGAATCTGCGCCCCAAATGGACCATCATTCCCGGCCTCGATTTAAAAGGTCAGTTTAGCTATCGGGTATCTAACAGTGTAGAAAGCAGGAACCGGGAAACATACGTGTTTTTCGACTATAAAACAGAAGATCAGATAGGGGCTAATTTCTCACAGGATAAATCCGCTGTCACCAATAACCGTAATGGTTATTATTACCTGGGGGGTAACCTGGATTATGTGAAAAATTTTGGAAAACACAGATTGAATGCCATCGCCGGTTATTCACAGGAACTGAATAACTATGGTCCTATGACAGAAGTGTCACTGCGCTCTGTTTTTGCCAAAGGCTATTACAGTTATGATAATAAATACCTGATGGAAGTCGGCTTTCGCCGTGATGGTTCATCTCTCTTTGCAGAAGGACATAAATGGGGATATTTTCCTTCTATCGCAGCGGGCTGGAACCTGGCTGAAGAAAAGTTCATGAAACAATTCCGTTTCCTGAACCAGTTTAAATTAAGGGCATCGTACGGTATGCTGGGTAACAATAATATTGGTCCGTATCTGTATCAGTCTACTGTAGATAATGGTAACGGCAAGGAAAGCGCTAATGGTAATCCGGATATTACCTGGGAAAAAATGGCTATTACGGATATAGGCACCAACATCAGTTTGTTTAATAGTAAGCTGGATATTACGGCAGACTGGTACAACAAGAAAACAACGGATATGATTTTATATCCTCAGCCGAGTTTGACTTCCGGCTTGCTGAAAGGGCCTGCCAACGTAGGAAGCATGGTGAATAAAGGATGGGAAGTAATGGTAACCTATAAAGGTAATATAGCGCCTAAAGCATCGTTCGGCATCAGTGTAGGCGGATCTTACAATAAGTCGAAAATATTGAAGTTATCGCAACCGAGGATTATTGAAGGCGATTACATTTACCGGGAAGGGGGGGAAATGGGAGAATTTTTTGGCTTTAAAAGCAAAGGGCTGCTGCAGGAAGCAGATATCCAAAAAGGAGTACCTACTATGAGCGGACAAAAAGCCGGTGATATCAGTTATGTGGATATTGATGGAGATGGCGCTATCACCGATGCCGATAAAACTACGCTGGGCTTCACAGATCCCCATCTTACCTATTTCACCAATCTTACGCTAAGCGTGAAAAATTTTGATCTGGAAGTACTGCTGACAGGGGTAGGGAGTGTGTACCTCAAATACACCGGGCGTATTGCCATACCATTTAATACAGGAGTAGAAGGAGGAACACCACAAACCTACCAGTTGGACTACTGGACGCCAACGAATACCACCGCCCGTTTCCCGCGTTTAATACCTTCGCCGGGTAATAATGTGCAAACCTCGGATTTCTGGCAGGAAAACGCTGCTTTTGCAAGAATCAGGTATATCTCTCTGGGTTATGCAGTGCCACTACGTACCGGGCGGATCAAAAAGTTACGTTGCTATGTAAATGCGCAGAATCCATTTACGTTTTCGCGCATTAAAGTATTGGATCCGGAAAGTAAAGGCAACGAAACTACCTATCCAATTATGCGCACTTTTATTTTCGGCGTTAACGTGTCCTTCTAACTCCTCAACACAAGTAATATGAATCGCAGAATATACACCTGTTTAATAGTTTTCCTGACAAGTTTTACCGCCTGTAATAAGGATTTCCTGAGCCACGACAATCCCACTGCTACCACCGACGATAAATGGTGGAAAGTAGAAAGCGATCTTAACAATGCGCTGGCTGATTTATATACTGGTTTACCCAGTGGTACCCTGAGCAATTATGATTTTATGTCTAACTGCAGGCTTCATCTCTCAGGTGCTACTGATGAAAGCGTGTTCCGAGCTGATTTTGGTGATTGGCAAACATATGGTTCCAATTCAAATACAGCACAGTCGTGGTCTACACAGGAAATGTATCAAAAGGAATATTATTATATCCGCAATACCTGTCGTTTTTTAGAACATTACCAGACCGCTTATTCTTCACAACCAGAGAAAAAAGAAAGGATGGCTGCAGAAGTACGGGCGCTACGCGCCTGGTATCACCTGGATCTTTTTATGCTCTACGGGCCTATTGCCATAATTGACCATTCCCTGTCTGCCAATGAACAATATGTAAAACGGAATACTTCGGAAGAAGTGGTGCAATTTATCAGTTCAGAGCTGGAAAAGGCCGCTGCGGGACTGCCGGATAAATATAATCTGTCAGAACAATATCGCATTACCAAAGGCGCCTGTTATGCGATGCAAACTATCTTATACACGCAGGTGAATGACTATGCCAATGCGGCCATTACAGCAAAAAAAGTAATTGACGGCAACGCGTACCGACTCCATACCAGTCCGGATCCTAATGTAACGAACTACGCGCATTTATTTTCCAACAATGGAATAGGTAATACAGAAGCTATCTTGTTCAAAAGCCGAGGACAAAATGCGGGATTCTTCAGAAGTGCTCCCAGAAGTCTGAATGGACAAGCCTGTAACAGTCCTACCGCTGCGTTGGTAAATGCATATGAAACGCTGCAGGGGAAAACCATACAGGAGCTGGGACCAGACAGCTTCGCTATTTATGCGGCCAATCCGGAATATAAAAACAACCGGGATCCACGCCTGAAAGCAACTGTTATTGTACCCGGTGAAACTTTCTGTGGTAAAACACTGAACCCCTGGGATAACAACAGTGCAGATGTTATTGGAGGTACGCAATCAACCACCAGTGGCTATTGGGTAAAGAAGTATGTAGATCCGATCGATCAGGGTTTATACGACGGGGGACAGATGAATTTTATGATTATCCGTTATGCCGAAATATTATTGGATTATGTAGAAGCATTGATAGAAACAGGCAGACATAATGATCCGGATGTAACTACTTATCTGAATGCCATCCGTCAGCGTGCAGGCATGCCCGTAGTAGATGTGAGTATATATAATACGCCCGAAAAACTAAGAACACTGGTTCGCCGCGAACGTCAGGTAGAACTGGCCTTTGAAGGGCAACGTCTTTTTGATATCCGCCGTTGGAAGCTGGCAGAAAAAGTAATGAAAGGACCTGTGGAAGGCGCCGTAAACCCGGCTACGGGCAAACCGGTGGTGGTAGAAGTACGGGCATTCAATCCGGCAAGGGATTATCTGTGGGCAATTCCATTAGTAGAGCTGACCTCGAATCCTAATATGGTTCAAAATCCCGGGTATTA
The DNA here is from genome assembly GCF_036566945.1 of Chitinophaga sp. Classification (GTDB taxonomy): domain Bacteria; phylum Bacteroidota; class Bacteroidia; order Chitinophagales; family Chitinophagaceae; genus Chitinophaga. The sequence goes on from NZ_DATCVJ010000768.1 coordinate 8,031, forward strand.
GAAAGTTTGAATTCAATATAAACAGTGCGAACAATGAAAAAACAATTTTGGAAGTTGTGTCTGCTGGGGACTGTGCTCCTGGCAGGTAATGTGGTATATGCACAAAAAGATAGTGGTTTGGTGGCCAATGCCACAGAGCCGGAAGCCATCCGGGACGCCCGTATGCGCTGGTTCAGAGATGCTCACTTTGGCATGTTTGTTCACTGGGGCCTCTATAGCGTAGCGGCAGGAGAATGGAATGGAAAAGACTATGACGGTTGTGTGGAATGGATACAGAATATGGCCAATGTACCCTCCGCGGAATATGCGGAAAAATTAACTCCACTCTTTAAACCCAAAAAAGATTTCGCGCGGGAATGGGCTAAAACAGCGAAAGATGCCGGCTGCCGCTACGTGATTTTCACCAGCAGGCATCATGAAGGATTTGCGCTGCACGACAGTAAAACTACCACCTTCGACGGCATGGACGTTACAGGAAGAGATCTGTTTCGCGAAATTGTAAATGCACTGCATGAACAGGGATTACGTGTAGGCGTTTATTTTTCGTTGGTAGACTGGCATCATCCCGACGCCTATGTAGAGCATGGCATGCCGGCACCCGGTGGTGTAAAAAATGAAGGCCGGGATAATGCAAAGTATGTAGCTTATATGCATCAGCAGGCGGAGGAGATATTCTCCAATTACGGACCTATCGATGTGGTTTGGTGGGATTATAGCTCAATGGAAATACAAGGCGAAAAATGGGGCGCTAATGCGCTGGTAGCCATGGTGAAAAAGCATCATCCCAACATCATTATGAACAATCGCCTATATGCCTTTGAACATAACAGCGAATATACCCGCGCCAATGGAGACCTGGTAACGCCCGAACAATTTATTCCTGAAACCGGCTTTAAAGGGATGGACTGGGAATCCTGTATGACCATGAATGGTACCTGGGGGTACAGTAAGAATAACCAGAAATGGCATACGGAAGAAGACCTGGTGCATAACATGATAGACATTGTTTCCAAAGGCGGTAACTACCTGTTGAATGTAGGCCCTATGGGCGATGGCACTATTCCCGGTAAAAGTATAGCATTGATGCATGGTATCGGCGACTGGATGCGTTTGAACGGAGAAGCCATTTATGGTTCCAGGGCCAATACCATTGGTAAGGTAAACTGGGGGCGTATTACTACCAAGCCTGGTAAGTTCTTCCTGCATATTTTCAACTGGCCGGCAGATAATCGCCTGCATGTACCATTAGCGCCGGATGCTGGTGTAACGCCACAGGCTTTCTTCCTGGCAGATGCCGCACATACTCCTTTAAAAATAGCCACTGATGAGCGCGGATTGTTTATAGATGTGAGCAACAAAGCATTTAGGAACAATGCTGCTACGGTGATAGAACTGGATGTTACGGGTACCTCGCTGATTGCGCAGGGTATTTACCCGGAAACAGATGGTACGTATAATTTAGTGGCGGGTGATGCCATCCTCGCTAATGGAGTGGGCTTATCTGTAGGCGAACAGGCTACCATTTACAACTGGATGACGTTGGATGGTACCGTTACCTGGAATATTAATGTGAAACAACCGGGTAAATACAAAATGATTTTAAGTACCGCCTGTACCGATGCTTCTGCCGGATCAAAGATTGCAGTAACCGCTGGAAATACTACACTCACTGGTGTGGTAAAGGGTACTGACAACAGCTGGGGCGCATACAAAGACTGGGATTTGGGTACGGTGGTATTATCGAAGAAAGGGGTGAATACTGTGCTGGTGAAAGCTTTAACCAAACCAGGTTTGGGAGTGATGAATCTTCGTGGTATCCATTTGTTGCCCGTTGAAAAATAAGCTGAAAGCAGAAAGGGAAAAGCAAAAAGCTATTGAAGCGAATGATCAGCGTTGGAAATAATATTCGCTTAGATCATTCGCTTCAATAGCTTTTTACTTTTTGCTTTCTCCTTTCAGCTTTCTACAACCCTATGGTAACCCCTGCAAAGAAATTAATCCCTGCCATTGGGTAATAATAATTATCGTACACCACGCGATTGTTCGTCAGATCGTAGCCGGAATAAGTACTGCCATTGGGCTCATATTTTGCATCAAAAATATTATTGAGCATGAACTGTAATCCCAGTTCACGGAATAACGTTTGCGGCACTACGTAGTTGATACGCAGGTTGCTCACGAAATAAGGGTCCAGGCTGCCTTCCTTATTAGACGTATTATCCATATACTGACGGCTTACATATTTACCCAGCAAATCGATGTTCAGATTTTTCACTGGCTTTACAGATAACGTTAACCCACCTACGAAAGCCGGCGAGAAGGAAATATCTGTTTTGTTGAATACCTGTGTATGTTTTTCATATGCCTCGTCGTAGGTAACGGCCTCGTAGTCCAGTACTTTATTCTGGCTCAGTGCTGCGTTGGCAGCCACGCTCACCATGTTGCCCAGTTTTACGGTACCGTTTATTTCAACACCCATGCGGTAGCTTTTGGGAATATTGGTACGCACGTAGGCACCTACATTTGTCAGCTCTCCGGTTTGTACAAGTTGATTTTTGTAGTTCATGTAATATACATTGCCTTGTATGGCCGCAATACTGTTATTCCAGGAATAGCCGGCTTCCACGTCGCGCAGTATTTCCGGTTGAGGAGTGGCTACGCCATAGTTGTTTTCAAAATCGCCGCGGTTAGGTTCTTTATGTGCAATGGCCACAGACGCAAATACGCGGTTGGTAGCGTTAATGTTGTAGGAGATACCCGCTTTGGGATTGAAGAAATTATAATTCACATGTGGCATGTATGTAGGTGCTGCTTCAAAGCCGTCCATGTTGTACATGATATTACGGTATTGCATATCCGCAAAAATGCTCAGTGCGGAAGTGATTTTATATTCTCCTTTCCAGTAGACATTAAAGTCATTTTTTGCTGCAGGATAGCGATAGTATTCATGGTCTTTTTCAAACTGGGTATCTGCCCATATTACTTTTCCGTAGTGATCGCCGGTGTATCTGTTCCAGCCGCCACCGAGGCTCCAGTTGAATTTCTCGCCGCTGCGGTTCACAGAAAATACGCTGCCATAAAAATAGTTGTCTAACCACAGCTGGTTAATCACATCGGCAGTATCTCTTTTTGCACCGTCGCTGATGTGGCTGGGAATACCATAATCGGCAAGCGGTTGAGAACCGTTGTAATTTTCATAGTAGCCACGTCCGCGGGTAAGGTGGAAGGCTACGTTGAAATTCAGGTGGGAATTAATTTCCTGGTTGAGGAATAGCTGGTAATGATCCTGCTGGTAGTTATCCGTTTGATTATCGTAAGGGCTGCCAGGTTTATCGGTGCCTGCCATGTTATACGTCCGGTCGGTATTCAGGAGGGCCTGTGGTACACCATACCATGCCTGGTATGTTTTTTCTTTTCCGGAGAAGACATTTAGCCGTATGGCTGTCTTTTTGGAAATATAGGCAGCGGAGGTATAGAAAGAGCGCAGGTCGGAGGTGGCGCGGTCTATATATCCGTCTGATGAAATTTTAGAGAGTCGGGCATCGATGGTAAAGTGATCGTTGATCAGTCCGGAACCTGCTTTCACCGTGTGTTTCCAGCTATTGAAAGAGCCGTAGCTGTTGCTGATTTCGCCGTATGCTTTTTCATTGAATTCGTTGGTGCTGAGATTAAGGGTAGCACCAAAAGCGCCGGCGCCGTTGGTGGAAGTACCTACGCCACGTTGGAGCTGAATGCTGCTGACAGAAGAGGCAAAGTCGGGCATGTTCACAAAGAAAGTTCCCTGTGATTCCGCATCATTTACGGGAATGCCGTTGACGGTGACGTTGATGCGGGTAATATCGGAACCGCGTACCCGCATGCCGGTATAGCCGATGCCGGTACCGGCGTCGGAGTTAGTCACCACACCGGGTTGCTGATCGAGTAAAATGGGCAGGTCCTGGCCCAGGTTTTCTTTCTTAATATCGGCCGCCGATATAGTGGTATTGACAAAAGGTGAATTTTTTCCTGCACGCAGGCTGCTGATTTCCACCGGTTTTACAAAGAGGGGAGATGTTTCCAGCGTAATATCTTCCTGTTGGGCATTGTTGTGTGCATTGATCGTTGTGCTGAAAGATTTAAAACCAATGAAGCTGGCGGTTAATGTATAGCTTCCTTTTTTAGGAAGCCGGATGCTGTAATGACCTTTGCTGTCGGTTAATGCGCCGGTTTGGTTGATCGCGATGGTAACACCTTCCAGTGGTTGGCCGCTGGTTTTATTGGTGACAGTACCGGTTACCAGGGATTGTGCATGTAAAGTGCCTGCTATAGATAGCAGCACTAATAACATTAGCTGTTTCATGTAAGTATGTCTGTTTTCTGTTCGTTCATTTCCTAACCAGCATTACCTGGTCCAGGTTCATTGGGTGTGATCTCAGCCTGAAAGTAAGGCACCCCATGTATTCCCGCAAAGGCGCGGAGCAGCAAAGCAGCAAAGAAAGAAGAATAGAAGTAAAACAAAAGTCCTTTGCTTCTTAGCTGCTTTGCGCCTTTGCGAGAACAAAGGTATACTTGTATATATTAAAAAGCAGAAATTATTTTTTGGGAGAAGGAAATTTGCGTAATTTCCGTGGATACTTCTCTCAATCATCTTTTATAAATTTTTAACCATTTAAATCTTTATTTCTGATGATCAAGCTTCAGTTAATCGGGCATCTTGGCCGCGATGTAGTGAAAAAAGAAGTCAACGGGGCCTCCGTTTTCAATTTCCCGGTAGCGGTAAATGAGCGTTTTAAAAATGCGCAGGGCATACTGGAGGAAAGAACCACCTGGATAGATTGCTCCTTGTGGGACAAAGGGAACGTAGCACCATATTTAACGCAGGGTGCCATGGTTTACGTAGAAGGTGCTCCAAAAGTGGAGGCTTATGTAAGCAACAGCACCGGTGCATTGTCAGGCGCTTTAAGACTCAGGGTTTTTTCGTTGCAGTTACTCAGCCGCAGGGATGAGGAAAAAAGAACAGCAACGGTAACAGAAACCCCTGTTCCTGATGCGGAACCGGTACAGGAACAGCCCGCTGACGATCTTCCATTCTAAAAGTGTATCAAGCATTCCAATATGAAAGCCAACCATTTATGGTTGGCTTTTTGTCTTTCTTTTAAAAAGATTTGGTGGGAATGAAAATAGTCCTATATTTGCACCCTCATTGCGAGGTAGAGCAGAGGTAGCTCGTCGGGCTCATAACCCGAAGGTCAGTGGTTCGAATCCGCTCCTCGCTACAAAAATAGAGCTGAAGAGCATCTAAAGATTTAAGAGCCGAAGAAATTCGGCTTTTTTTATTTCCGTAAGTTTGAGTTGTGAAAGCAGCGTTTAATTGTCATCATGCACAAAGCAGGTTTTGTAAATATTTTCGGTAAGCCCAATGCGGGGAAAAGCACATTGCTGAACGCCATTATCGGTGAAAAGCTGGCTATTATATCTCCCAAAGTGCAAACCACGCGGCATCGTATTACAGGGGTATTAACAGACCCTGCGTATCAGATCGTGTTTTCTGATACACCGGGTATTATTGATCCCAAGTATAAGTTGCACGAGAAAATGATGGGTGCGGTTAAGTCCGCCCTGGAAGACGCAGATGTGGCTTTGCTGATCATGGATGCCAAAGATTCTCTGGAAGAAAACCTGGAGATGTTTGACTCCCTCAGACTGAAAGTACCCATTATCCTGATCATCAATAAAATGGACAATATCCTCAAAGAGGAAATGGCTGTTTTAATTGAACGGGCAAAGGCCTGGGGCAAAGCCACTGCTGTAGTAGCCGTGTCTGCCATGCAGAAAAAAGGTATCAAAGAGTTGCTCGCCGAAATCGTAGCACTCTTACCAAATGCCAACGCTTTTTATCCTGACGATACACTAACGGATAAGTCTACACGCTTTTTCGTGGCAGAAATGATCCGTGAAAAAATATTCCAGTTATTCGAAGAAGAAATTCCTTATCACACCACGGTAATTGTGACGCAATTCCAGGAGAAGGATACACTGACAAAAATAACCGCAGAAATTATTGTTACCCGCGATACCCAGAAAGGAATCATTTTGGGCGAAAAGGGTAAATCGATCCGTGAGATAGGCACATTGGCCCGTCAGGACATTGAAAAATTCATAGAAAGAAAAGTATTCCTGGAACTGTTTGTGAAAGTACGCGGCAAATGGCGTGATAATGATACGTTCCTGAAGGAGTACGGATATTAATTATAGAAAATTCCTGGATATATTATTCAGGTTAGTACGACAAAATATAATAAAAAAATGGCAGGATTTACAGTAGCTATCGTGGGCCGTCCCAACGTAGGCAAGTCAACGTTGTTCAACCGTTTATTGGAACAACGTAAGGCCATCGTGGATGACCAGAGCGGTGTAACCCGTGATCGACAATATGGAGTTGCCGACTGGAATGGCAAAACCTTCAACGTAATTGATACTGGCGGATTTGTAACCAACAGTGATGATGTATTTGAGCGGGAAATCCGCAAGCAGGCGAAAGTGGCGATGGAAGAAGCCAACCTGATCATCTTTATGTGTGATGTAACTACAGGTATTACCGACCTGGATCAGGACGTAGCTAATATTCTGCGCCGTACTTCCAAACCGGTATTTGTAGTAGTCAACAAAGTAGATAACCATCAACGTCAGCTGGAAGCTACAGAGTTTTACAGCCTCGGTTTTGAACATCTTTACTTCCTCTCCTCCATGACCGGTAGCGGTACCGGTGAATTGCTGGATGAAGTAGTTACACATATTACTCCTGAAATGGGAGATGCTACCCTTGATAATGATTTGCCGAAAATCGCGATCATTGGTCAACCTAACGTGGGTAAATCATCCCTGCTGAATGCACTGGTAGGTGTAGAACGTAATATCGTTTCTGATATTGCCGGTACCACCCGTGATACCATTCACACCCGTTACAACATGTTCCAGAAAGACTTTATGCTTATCGATACCGCGGGTATCCGGCGTAAAAACAAGGTAAATGAAGACCTTGAGTTTTATTCTGTGATCCGTGCTATCAAAGCGGTAGATGAGTCTGATGTAGTGATGCTGTTGCTGGATGCCGAAAAAGGTGTTACTGCGCAGGATCTCAGCATCTTCAGTCTGGCTACCCGCAAAGGTAAAGGCATTGTCGTGCTGGTGAACAAGTGGGATATGATGGAAAAGGGCACCAACACAGCCAGAGATTATGAAAAGGAACTGAAAAAGCGCCTGGCGCCATTCTCCGATGTTCCTGTCATCTTTACTTCCGTAACAGAGAAACAACGTATTTTCAAGGCGATAGAAACCGCGCTGGAGGTATTTGATAACCGTCAACGCAGAATTCAGACTTCCGTATTGAACGAAATTCTCTTGAAAGCCATTGAAGCGTATCATCCACCGGTAGTAAGAGGTACACCTATCCGTATTAAATACGTAACGCAGTTGCCTACGCATACGCCGGCATTTGCCTTTTTCTGTAACCTGCCGGATGATGTGAAATCACCGTATCGGAACTACCTGGAAAACCAGATCCGTACGAATTTCAACTTTACTGGTGTGCCATTGAAAATATTTTTCAGACAAAAATAGCCGTTTCGCTAAAAAAGATATGACAGGATTTTGTATTTTATAAAATTTGCATACCTTTGCGGCGGTTTTAAAAAATAAAACAAACAAAAAATGAAAAAATTATTCGTATTCGCTGTTGCTGCAGGTATGTTCTTTGTAGCTTGTAACGGTGGTAGCACTCCAGCTGCTGATTCTACTGCAACTACAACTGTTGACACTATGAACGCTGCTCCAGCTGCTGCTCCAGTTGATTCTGCTGCTCACGTTGATTCTGCTGCTGCTGCAACTCCAGCTAAGTAAGAGATTATTATATCAAATAATATATCTTTCTTGCAAGAAATTAAAAGGCCCATCGCTTAGCGGTGGGCTTTTTAATTATGCGAGTTTTTGTCTTTGTTCAGGATTATACTGATT
>NZ_DATCVJ010000769.1:0-8413 GCF_036566945.1 Chitinophaga sp.
AACAGTCAGGCATTACCTCCATTTTGCTCAGCGGTGATACCGCCCGTAAATGTCAGGAGCTGGCAGCGAAACTAGGCATCACAGAAGTATACGCGGAGCAGTCGCCGGAACAGAAGCTGCAGAAAATTGATGCACTCATGAAAACCGCCCCTACCGCCATGGTAGGAGATGGTATCAACGATGCCCCTGCACTGGCTAAAGCTACCATCGGTATTTCGCTCAGCGATGCTACCCAGGTAGCCATGCAAAGCGCCAATGTAGTACTGCTGAATAATAACCTGGGCACCCTGCCGCTGGCACTGGGTCTGGGAAAACATACCTACCTGACGATTAAACAGAACCTCTTCTGGGCGTTTATTTATAACGTAGTGGCGATACCGGTAGCCGCCCTCGGATTCCTGAACCCTATTGTGGGCGCTGGTATCATGGGATTATCGGATGTGGTACTCGCCGTGAATTCTATTCGGTTGAGGTATAAAAATGTGATAGACGCGTAGTTTGTCTTTCCCAGGATTATACTGATTTTGATGATTTTCCAGATTTTTACTTTTTGATTTTATAGGATTTAAAAAAGATTAGCGAAGACAAATGTGGGTATCCGCATTCATCTTCGCTAATCTTTTTTCATCCTGAAAACAACATCTGGAAAATCATCAAAATCAGTATAATCCTGGGAAAGACAAAAACTCGCATCTATCATCTCCCGCGTGGAAGACAATTTCCGCGTATCTTCGCCTTAACCATTAAATTTTTATTTGAATACGCCCGTCGCCATATTACAGCAATACTGGGGATACGACCAGTTCCGACCATTACAGGAAGATATTGTAAACTCCATACTGGCAGGACAGGATACACTGGCACTGTTACCTACGGGTGGTGGTAAATCTATTTGTTTCCAGGTACCAGCCATGATGAAACCCGGTTTGTGCCTGGTTATTACACCGCTCATTGCCCTGATGAAAGACCAGGTCGCCAATCTCAAAAAACGAGGTATTACGGCATATTCCATCTATTCAGGGATGCAGTACAAAGAAGTGGAAAGAATCCTGGAAGCGGCCCGCCGCGGAGGATGTAAGTTTTTGTATGTATCTCCCGAAAGGCTCCAGAGCAAACTTTTTCAGACCTATTGTGATGGCTTACCGGTAAGCCTGATAGCGGTAGATGAAGCACATTGTATTTCTCAATGGGGCTACGACTTCCGCCCGGCGTACTTACAGATTGCGGATATACGTAGTTTCTTTCCGGAAGCCGCCGTGCTGGCACTTACGGCATCGGCTACGCCGAAAGTACAAACAGATATCTGCGATAAGCTGCTGATGAACGATGCCAAAGTATTTACCAAAAGCTTCGCGCGCGCCAACCTTTCTTACAGTGTACTGGAAGAAGCCACTAAAATTGATAAAGTAAAACATATACTGGATCGGGTACCCGGTTGTGGCATCGTGTATTGCCGTAACCGTAAACGAACCAAAGAGATAGCTTCCCTGCTGGAGTTACAGGGCATTCCCGCCAGTTACTACCACGCCGGGCTACCACAGGCAGAACGGGCCGCGAGACAGGAAGCCTGGATCAATAACGAAACACGTATCATGGTTTGTACCAATGCCTTTGGTATGGGGATCGATAAGCCGGATGTGCGCATCGTTGTACATTATGATATGCCCGATAGCCTGGAAGCTTACTACCAGGAGGCAGGGCGCGCCGGTCGCGATGAACAGAAAGCATACGCGGTAGCACTGTACAATGAAGACGAACTAACGGATATGCAGGAACGAATTGCGCTGCAATTTCCTACACTCGAACAAATCCGTGAAGTATATCAGGGCATCGTGAACTACCTGCAGGTGCCGGTAGGCAGTGCAGAAGGAATGTACTTCGATTTTGATATCAACGATTTTGCCCGCACTTTTCAGCTCAACCTCACTATTACCTACAGCGCCGTAAAACTGCTGGAACAGGAAGGTGTGCTGCAACTGAGCGAAAGCGTGTTTCTGCCTTCCCGGGCCGAATTTGTGACCAACAAGGAATCGCTGTACGAATTTGAAAATGCTTACCCCGCACTGGAAGAAATCATTAAAGCATTGCTGCGCACCTATGAAGGTATTTTTGATACCGCCGTGCCGGTGTACGAACGACAAATAGGCCGCATGATGCTGATGGAAGATGATGACATTGCAGCGCAACTGCAACAGTTGCATCAATATGGTATTCTGAAATACCACCCCCGCCGCGATGAGCCACAGCTGTGCTTTTTACAGGAACGTGTGTCGTCGCAGCAATTGCGTATTAACATGGCCCGCGTAGAGGTGCGTAAAAAAATATATGCCGACAGGCTCGAAGCTATGTTTGCGTATGCCCGTAACCGTAATACCTGCCGTACCCAGCAAATAGTCAGCTATTTCGGAGAAAAGGAAATCGGCAATTGCGGCGTTTGCGATAGCTGTTTAAAGAAGAAAGCCCAGCCCATGGATGCTGCCGCATTTAAACGTATATCCGATACCGTTATTTCCCTGCTAAAAGAACAACCATTGTTGTTTAGTTTACTGCAAAGCAAAATGCCTGATGTAAAACGCAGTGATCTGATGGAAGTATTGCAATTCCTCAATGAAGAAGGGCTGGTAATACGGGATGACGCTGGCAGATTGTCTTGCGCGTAGGATTTTAGCGAGTTTTGTCTTTCCCAGGATTATACTGATTTAGATGATTTTCCAGATGTTGTTTTTTCAGGATTAAAAAAGATTAGCGAAGATGAATGCGGATACCCACATCGTCCTCGCTAATCTTTTTTAAATCCTATAAAATCAAAAAGTAAAAATCTGGGAAATCATCTAAATCAGTATAATCCTGGGAAAGACAAAATCAAATGTGGATCACTTTCCCTTCTTTACTGCTTTCAAAAGCAGCTTCAATTACCCTGATTACTTTAATAGCATCCTGTGGTGGTACCGGATTAGCGGCCTTATTCACCAGCGCTTCGTAGATGCCCTGGTAATAATCCATGTAATTACCGCTGCCGCCCGGAACGAACTGCTTCACTATTTTACCATCAATTTCAGTGTGCAGTAATCCCCACTCATGTGGTGCTTCTGCGCCCCAGTCAGGACTATTCGGGAACAGTCCTTTTTGCAATTGTGCTTCCTGTATATCCGATTTCGTTTTGATAAAGGAGCCAATGCGGCCATGCAGCTGGTAGGCTGGCAGGGCTTCACGTACAAGGTAGTTGCATTTAACACGCGCACGCAGATGATCGTAGTAAAGCACCAGTTCAAAATAATCGTCTACTACAGAGTCTTTGCGGATAATACGGATGTCGGCGAATACTGACTTAGGCATACCGAAAAGGGTAATGGCCTGATCGATCAGGTGAGAGCCGAGATCATACAGTGCACCGGTACCAGGACCACCTAGCTCTTTATGTTTTTTATAGCTCAGTTCTTCCTTGAAGCGGTCGTAATGTATTTCGGCTTCCAGTACATCGCCCAGCTGACCGGATTGCAGTACTTGTTTCACTACTTTGTAATCGCTGTCGTAGCGGCGGTTGTGATATACGCTCAGCAGCAATCCTTTTTCTGCGGCCAGCGCAGCCAGGGTTTCACCTTCTTTGGCATGTACGGTGAAAGGTTTTTCCACGATCACATTCTTTCCTGCTTCCAGTGCTGCTTTCACATAGTCGAAGTGGGTGTAATTGGGTGTGTTTACTACAATCAGCTCCAGGTCTTTGTCGGCCAGCATATCCTCAACGCTCGTATATACTTTAACGTTAGGATAGCGTTGTTGCGCCAGATGTTTACTTCTTTCTACTACCGCTGTAAATTCAAATCCCGGGTTTACATGCAGGAACGGGGCATGAAAGATTTGTCCTGACATGCCGTACGAGCATACGCCCGTTTTAATAATTCTACTCATACTCTTTATATGTTGATGTAAGCTGGCAGCCTATAGCTGCCGGTTGCATAATTAAAACCAACTTTTGCTTTTGCTGCTGCGGCCACCCAGTCCGAGTGCGCCGAGCAAACTACGGGTGATCACGTTGGCGGCTGTACGACCTACCTGTCGCGCTGCGGAGCTGTCCATTACCTGCTCCAGGAAACCTTTTTCTTCTTTTTGTTTTCCGCTGGCTTTGGGCGCTGCTTCCTGTGCCGCTGTTTTATCTGCTGCTTCCTGTAGCTTGGCCGTTAATAGTTCGTAGGCGCTTTCGCTGTCAATTTCCTGGCTGTATTTTTTTACCAGTTTGGAATTGGTGACGAGGCCATCGATTTCTGCGGGCGTTAATACATCCATGCGCGATCTCGGAGATACCAGCATGGTGGCGGCGAGGGGAGTAGGTACGCCTTTTTCATTTAAACAGGTAATCAAAGCCTCGCCGATGCCTATCTGCGTAATCAGTTCATCTGTTTTATAGAAGTCCGATAACGGATAGTTTTCAGCTGTTTGTTTGATGGTTTTGCGATCGTTGGCAGTAAAAGCACGCAGTGCATGTTGTACCTTCAGCCCCAACTGGCCCAGCACAGAGGGCGGAACGTCCATAGGGTTTTGGGTACAGAAGAAAATACCCACGCCTTTGGAGCGGATCAGTTTTATAATCGTGTCTATTTGTTTGAGCAGGGCATCGCTGGCCTCATTGAAGATCAGGTGTGCCTCGTCTATAAACATCACCAGCTTGGGTTTATCCAGATCTCCTTCTTCCGGCAAGCTGGCATATAATTCCGCCAGCAGGCTAAGCATGAAGGTGGAGAAGAGTTTGGGACGGTCCTGTATATCATTTACGCGCAAAATAGAAATGATACCACGACCGTCATCACTGATGCGCATGAGGTCATCCACTTCAAATGACTTCTCCCCAAAAAAAGTAGCAGCACCCTGTTGTTCCAGTTCTATTACCTTACGCAGAATAGTGCCCGTAGAGGTAGTAGATATTTTACCGTAATCTTTTTCCAGGTCGGCTTTGCCTTCGTCGCTGGCGTATTGCAATACCTTTTTGAAGTCTTTTAAATCCAGTAAAGGCAGTTTATTATCATCGCAGTATTTGAATAACATGGCTACCAGTCCTGCTTGCGTGTCGTTCAGTTCCAGGATCTTGGATAACAGAACAGGACCAAATTCGCTGGTGGTGGCACGTAAGCGCACGCCTTTTTCCTGGCTGAGCGACAGCAGTTCAGCAGGATAGCCCGCCGGACTCCAGGTGCCGCCAATTTTTTTGTAGCGCTCTGTAATCTTAGGGTTGGAAATACCTGCGGCGGCAATGCCACTCAGGTCGCCTTTAATATCCATCAGTAATACCGGTACGCTGGCATCACTCAGGCCTTCTGCTATTACCTGTAGGGTTTTGGTTTTACCCGTACCGGTAGCACCTGCAATCAGTCCGTGACGATTGAGGGTTTTAAGAGGAAGGAATACATCTGCACCGGTTACTACTTCACCGTTCAACATGGCACAGCCGAGTTTGAAATGCTCGCCTTGAAATGTATAGCCGCTTTTGATATAATCCAGAAATGCATCCTGATTGGCCATGACGTATTTTTTTTTATGAAGATAATAAAAAGCAGCTAGCGGTTGAGTTTCAAATTTTTATCCTTTCGTTGAGTACTGTTTATCGTTTATTATTTATTGATAAACGATAAATTTATTTTGATTTTCGATAAAATTGCAATAGGTTTGGATTATTAATCCGACTACATATGAAATTTAAATCGTCGCCACTTAGTTTAAAAATAGTGATCCTGATTGCCGCATTGATCGGTAGTGGTACTGTGGGCTGGAATTTACTTCATTCGTTTCGAACGGGGTTCAGGTTCCGGGTGGGGCTTCCTTCGGGTTTAGCCATTGTATTTGCGCAATATGTTATAATGATTGGCCTTTACCTGGTTATAGCTGTCACTCTTTTTCAGCTTGCCAGTGTTGGTAGAAATAAAGAAATTATTTCCCGTAAAAATTTAGCGAGAGTAAAACGGATACAATATATTTTACTGGCGTTGCTATTTGTTAAGGTCGTTATTGTGCTGATGATGACCGCTGTTTTTATGGGCTCTGCCCTGGGACTCGCGCTCCAGTTGCTGGGTATCATAAGTTCGTCCTGGGAGTTACTGGTGGGGATGCTGATCATTTACATATTGGCCAAAGTTTTTGAAAAAGCTGTAATACTGAAAGAAGAAGAGGCGCTTACTATTTAAAATGTACGATGGCAATAATCGTAGATCTGGATGTGATGCCGACTAAATTTGATCCGTACCGGTCGTACCTGCAATCAGTGACAGTTAGCGGTTGAGCTTCAAATTTATTATCCTTCCTTTTATTAATCTCATCTCATATGAAAATTAAATTCTCGCCACTGCCTTTAAAAATAGCGATATTGATTTCCTCAGCGATTGGAATTATTTCTGTTATTTGGTATGCCGTTTACATGTTTCAAACCGGACTGCTGTCGCAGTTGCCCGAAATACCAGGTTTAAAAGCCATGGTCGTGCAACATTCTATAGTGGGGACACTTTACCTGTTAATGGCGGTGTATCTATTTAAATTAGTAGGAGGTACTTCAAACAGAGAGATTATCTCCCGTAAAAACTTAATGTATGTAAGAGGGATACTCTACATTTTATTAGCCGTGATGCTTACCAGAATCATATTTTCATCGTTATCTGTGTTTGGTCCGTTGGGGAGTACGCATAGCATAGCCTTTAGGTTGACAACGTTGATTGGTGGTTGCTGGGAGCCGTTGATGGGCATCCTGGCGTTTTATATACTGTCCACAGTCTTTAAACGGGCCATAATTTTCAAAGAAGAAGAGGCGCTTACTATATAAAACATATTATGGCAATAATCGTAAATCTGGATGTGATGCTGGCTAAAAGAAAAATGTCGCTTACAGAGCTGAGTGCGCAGGTAGGCATTACGATGGCGAACCTTAGTATATTGAAAAGTGGCAAAGCAAAAGCAGTACGCTTTTCCACATTAGACGAAATCTGTAGGGTGCTGGAATGCCAGCCGGCAGATATTCTGGAGTATAGACCCTAGTCGTTGATTGGGGATAAAGACTACCCTCCTGCATAAATTAAAACAGGCGGTATCAAAAGTAATTCGATTGACAGCAACATCGTGTAAACGAATTTTCTGTTCATCAGTTATCCGGAACCAACCGGGTAAAATTACTTTTGATACCGCCTCTTTATATCATCACCGGATCAGGATTGCTTTACAGATCCTCTTCTCTTTCCAGCATTAGAATAGCGCCCTGCGGTACTATATAATAGGTTTCTTCTCCGTATACTACCTCCGTAGACCCACTCACCAAAAAAATGGCTAAATCACCTTCTTTTACCTGTAATGGGATGTATTTTACTTTGTCTTCCTCCGGCTTCCAGGCTTCATCATTGTCGGCCGGTACAGGAATCGCATAACCAGGCCCGGTTTTAATAACATAGCCCCGCTGTACTTTTTCTCTTTCCTGCACGCCGGGAGGGAGATATAATCCGCTGCTGGTGCGATCGTGGGGAGTAGTTGGCTTGATGAGCACGCGGTCGCCCACAACGATCAGTTTTTTCAATTTATTATCTGTTGTTATGTGTATAGCCATAACCTGTTCTATCAAATATAATGCAGCAGCATAAATTGTGACAGACTGACAGCTAAGCTACAGGTCGCGTAAGGCAAAAGTTTCACCGGCACGGATGCCTTTGTCGGTTTGTTGTAACACACAGCATTCGTTTACCGGGTCGTGTTCAAAAAACAGCACGTATTGTTGATCGTTGGCTTCTTGCAAAAAGCTTTTCTTTTCCTGCAATGTTTTCAGTGGAAACATGTCATATGCCATCACATAAGGCAGCGGAATATGTGCGATGGAAGGCAGCAGGTCCGCCATGTAGAGGATCGTTTTGTCTTTATAGCGGATTTGTGGCAGCATCATAGCATCTGTATGGCCGTTGGCAAAACGGATTGCTATGTTATCTGCAAAGGAAACGCCTTCCAGGTGATCCACAAATTTCAGCTGCCCGCTTTCCTGTATGGGCAGAATATTTTCTTTCAGGAAGGAAGCTTTTTCCCGGTCGTTAGGCTGTGTAGCCCACTTCCAGTGATCTTCATTGCTCCAGTAAATCGCATTTTTGAACGCCGGCACCAGTTGGTCGCCTTGTCTGATAATACTGCCGCCGCAATGATCGAAGTGGAGGTGCGTCAGGAATACATCGGTGATATCATCCCGGTGAAAGCCGTGTGCGGCGAGGGATTTGTCGAGTGTAGCATCGCCATGCAGGTAATAGTGACTAAAGAATTTTGCATCCTGTTTATCACCAATACCGTTGTCTACCAGTATGAGCCGGTTGCCATCTTCAATCAGCAGGCAACGCATGGCCCAGGAACACAAATTGTTTTCATCTGCCGGGTTCAGTTTGTTCCACATCGTTTTCGGAACTACGCC
>NZ_DATCVJ010000770.1:0-3285 GCF_036566945.1 Chitinophaga sp.
GTAGTCCACTGAGCCGGGGCATTTGTATATCGAGGAAGAGGAGGTCTATTTGTTCCTGCTGCAATACTTCCAGTGCTTCCATGGCGTTTTTGCAGGTTTTTACCAGTTGCAGAAAAGGAACCTGGCGGATACTGTCTTCCAGCAGTTCACGTACCAGTTGTTCATCGTCTATGGCTATGCAGCGTATCATGTGAGCTTCAAAATTAGGGTAATATGAAACAGGTGTTGCTGGTTCCGGATCGTTAGCTGGTGGCGGCCGGGATACAGTAATTGCAGTCTGGCTTTCACATTGGCCAGTCCTATGCCGGAGTTTTCATCTTTGCTGGCCGCCGGATCACTATCGAACTTATTTTGTACTTCAAAGGTCAGCAGGTCGTTGGTAACGAGCAGCTGTATATTAATTTCCGGTTGCTGCGTATAGCCGGTACCGTGTTTAAAGGCGTTTTCTACAAAAGGAATCAGCAGCATGGGTTCTATGGTATAATGTCCGGCGTTGTTTGCCGTATCAATATGGCTGTTGATGTCCACGTCATTGCCGAAGCGGAGTTTTTGCAGGGCGATATAGCTGTTGAGATACACGATCTCTTTCGTGAGCAATACTTTTTTCCCGGTGGTATCATACAGCATATAGCGCATCAGGTCGGAGAGCATGATGAGGGCGGGTTCCAGCTGATCCGATTTTTTCCGGGCCAGCGATACCAGGTTGGTGAGTACATTGAACAGGAAATGCGGACTTACCTGTGAGCGCAGGAATTTGAGCTCTGAGCTGAGCTGTTCCGCCTCTTTATCTTTTTGTATTCTTTCTGCGCGGATCCTGTCTACCACCTTGCAGTATACCAGGCTAATAATATAAGCGCCTACGGAAGGGGCAAATACAAATTTATAGGAGGCCATGTCGCTGAGTACCGTAGGGAACCAATGGGCCATGATGCTATATTTCAGCGGAAAGGAGCCACCAATCAGCAGGAGTACGGCGGGGAAATACAGCCACCAGTATTGTTTATTCCATAACCGGGGGTAGAGAAATAATGCATGCGTGTAAAAGATGGCCATATGGATAAACCCACAAATCGTGAAGAAGAGACCGGGAAAAGTACCGATGCGATAGTCATTGGCGGCGTTGGAAACGATATAAGGCAGTAATAGTAACACGCTCCATATGAGTACATGGAGGGCAATCATCACTTTCTTGAATGGAATACGGATGTTCATCTGATGTATGCATTAAAGCTACTGATTTTTCGGGGCATACCCCGGCAGTCCGATAAAATTACCGCTATTAGCGGCCTTTGGAGAAAGGGTGTAGACAAGACCGGCAAATGTGCAGACAACCCGGTAACTCAGGCAGACGGGGAAGTAATTATTATCATCAGCGAAAATAGCATTAACACAGCCGCAGGAAGTTCTTAATTTTGGGCACTCTAAGCATTTAAAGACCTGATATGAAAAAATGTTGTATTGGACTATTCTTTTTTTTCCTGAGTAGCTCCCTGGCTTTTGCGCAGAAGTATGAAGCCAACTGGGCCTCTCTGAATAAGCGTGGGATCCCTGCCTGGTTTAATAATGCCAAGTTCGGCATCTTCATTCACTGGGGGGTATATGCCGTGCCATCGTACGCGGTGGTAGGACCCGGTGGTTATTCTGAATGGTACTGGTATAATCTGAATGGTGCCAAAGATGGCTCACATGATAAGGTAAAGGCGTTTCATGATAAGAATTTTGGAGGCGTACCCTACGAAAAACTGGAAAGCCAGTTTACGGCGTCGCTGTTTAATCCGGAGCAATGGGCCAATGTATTCCGCCGTTCCGGCGCCAAATATGTGGTGCTGACTTCCAAACACCATGAAGGATATTGTTTATGGGACAATAAACAGGCGAATGAATCCTGGGGACATCCCTGGAACGCGGTCACGGGCACGCCTAAACGCGATCTGCTGGGAGACCTCACGGAAGCCGTGCGGAAGGAAGGTTTGCGCATGGGATATTATTATTCCCTGTACGAATGGTTTAATCCTGTATGGAAAAAAGATAAAGCCCGCTACGTAAAAGAAGTGATGACACCACAATTTAAAGACCTGGTGACCCGCTATAAGCCTTCCGTTATTTTTTCTGATGGAGAATGGGATTTGTCAGATACAGCCTGGAACAGCCCTTCGCTGCTCGCCTGGCTGTACAACGAATCGCCTGTGAAAGATGAAGTAGCCGTAGATGACCGCTGGGGAAATAACACCCGTGGTAAGAATAATGGTGCTACTTACCTGACTTCCGAATATGGTAGTGGTATGCAACCCGGTGTGATCTGGGAAGAAAGTCAGGGTATCGGGCAGTCATATGGCTATAACCGTATGGAAACGGCGGACGACTATAAGAAAAGCAGTGACCTGATCTTAATGCTGGTAGACATTGTATCCAGAGGTGGTAACCTGTTGCTGGATATAGGACCCACTGCCGACGGCCGTATACCGGTGATCATGCAGCAAAAACTGCTGGACATTGGCCAGTGGCTGGAAGTCAATGGAGAAGGTATTTACGATTCCAAACCATGGAAGGAAAGCAATCAGTGGAGTGCAGGCAAACGCCCCGAAGTGAAAGGCGATGCTTATATGTCGGGCTATAGCATTGCTAAACTGGTGCAGCCATCTAAGGAACATGCCAACGTGGAAATGTTCTTTACCTCCAAACCGGGTGCTTTGTATTGCTTCTTACCTGCTTATCAGACATCCGTTACTATCCGTAACTATACCCCGGCAAAAGGCGCGGTGCTGAGTATCCTGGGTAGCAGTAAAGCCATTAAGTGGCAGCAAAAAGGAAAAGATTGTGTGGTAGACTTATCCATGCTGCACCCGGGCGATGTGCCGGGCGGTATGCTGGTAATTAAAGTAAAAGGCTAAGTAACACGTATATCTTAAAGCTGGCAAGCAATATATAAAAAGAGGGAAGGCAGTAGCCTTCTCTTTTTTTTTGCTCCAAAAGGTGAGGTGGTGCTTTACAAAAAAGGAGATTATATTTGCAGACCATATAAAACTGCATTGACTATGCCTTATCAGAAAATCACGCGGCTCATTGCTGATTTAGTCCGCATAGACAAATTTGATCAGCATCTCATCCGGGAAGTATTTGAACCGGTCAGCTTTAGAAAATCACATGTACTCGTAAGCAGCGGAGACATTGCCCGCTACATGTATTTCATCAATAGCGGTTATTTAAGACTCTATCATATTGATGGCGAAGGCCGGGAGGTTACCAATCATATTAACTGCCCTATGGGCTTTATGACGGCCTTTA
>NZ_DATCVJ010000771.1:0-13069 GCF_036566945.1 Chitinophaga sp.
AGTTATGTGACCATCGAGAAGTATCCTTTGGTGGTGGCTCCTGTTACCAATCTTCAGTTGAAGAGGATTGTCCATTAGCTGAAAGCAGAAGGCATAAAGCATAAAGCGATTGTCCCGTAAATTCCGGCGACAATCGCTTTATGCTTTATGCCTTCTGCTTTCAGCTTTCCATCCATCCCACAAATTGGATATTCCCATTTTTTTTATAGATATTGGGGTGTAAGAGAGCCGGATTCAGCAACTGAATACCGGATTCCAACTTCTGAAAAGCTAAATTTTAGTATGGTGAACAAATTTTTTGGCGTGCTGGTACTACTGGCACTGCAACAAAACGTATGGGCGCAAACAACTCCTGCCAGCGACTACAGGGAATTGCCCGATCCCAAACCCGTCAACAAAGCCTCCTGGGCTGCCGTTAATGACGCCCGGCTCCATGTAGCATTCGGTACTGCAGACAATCGTTATGAAAAGCGAAATGCACCTGATAATGATCTGCTTAAAGGTACCTGGAAAGCCACTGCCTGGAAAGGTGAGCGGATTCACACCCAATTGGTGCTCTGGACAACTTCAGCACAATCAGCAGTGACTGTTCAGGCATCTGCATTGCAGGATAGCAAAGGCCATCAGATTGCTGCCAATGCGGTGACTACTGGTTTTGTAAGATATGTAATGACAGATGGTTTAAATAAAGACGGCGGTGGTTGTGGCTATCGTAAACCGGGAGAATTCGACTCTTCCCTGGTGGCAGATGGAATCGACATCCTCCACAAAAGAGACATTGCTGCCAATAATACGCAGCCAGTTTGGCTGAGTATACAGGTACCTGCCAATACGCCAGCTGGTGTGTATAAAGGTACGGTGAGTGTAAAAGGTGGTGCAACTGCCGTAAGTATGCCTTATGAAGTAACGGTGCTGGATCATATTTTACCCGCTCCGAAAGATTGGAGTTTTCACCTGGATCTATGGCAAAGTCCTTATGCCATAGCGCGTGTGTATGGCGTAAAACCCTGGAGTGACGCTCACTTCAAGGCAATGAAACCATATGTCAAGATGTTGGCAGATGCAGGCCAAAAGGTAATTACCGCTACCATTATTTATGATCCGTGGAATAGCCAGACGGAAGATATCTACGGTACAATGGTGAAATGGACGAAGAAGAAAAATGGTACCTGGGCTTATGACTATTCTATTTTCGATAAATGGGTGCAGTTTATGATGGATCAGGGGATTCGTAAGGAAATCAACTGCTACAGCATGATTCCATGGAATCTGAAATTCTATTATTATGATGAAGCTGCAGCAAAAGATACTTTCATTGTAGCCAAACCTGGTACACCGGAATACGCTGCACACTGGCAGCCTATGTTGAATGATTTTGTGAAACACCTGAAAGCAAAAGGCTGGTTTAATATTACGGCTATTGCCATGGACGAAAGACCTATGGAAGATATGCAGCAGGCGATGGCGGTTATCCGTAAGGCGGATAAAAATTTCAAATTATCACTGGCAGGCTCTTATCATGCACCACTGGCCAATGAAATTCATGACTACTGTATTGCATTGAGAGAATCATTTCCGGCAGATGTGTTGAAAGCACGGTTAGCGAAAGGATTACCCACTACTTTCTACACCTGCTGTACGGAAGGATTTCCCAACACTTTTACTTTTTCGCCACCGGCGGAATCTGCGTTTATGGGATGGCATGCAGCTTTGAAAGGATATAACGGCTATTTACGCTGGGCATTTAATTGCTGGGTAGCCAATCCATTACAGGATTCACGCTTTCGCAGCTGGTCGGCCGGGGATACTTATTTCGTATATCCGGGACCGAGATCTTCTATTCGTTTCGAAAGAATGGTAGAAGGAATACAGGAT
Organism: Chitinophaga sp.; assembly: GCF_036566945.1. Lineage (GTDB taxonomy): Bacteria > Bacteroidota > Bacteroidia > Chitinophagales > Chitinophagaceae > Chitinophaga. The sequence continues at coordinate 1,876 of NZ_DATCVJ010000771.1, forward strand.
TATGAGAAGATAAGAATACTGAGAGCAGAATTTACCAAAGCCAATAACACAGCTGCATTAACTGAACTGGATAACATATTAAAACCATTCGAAGAAGAAACGTTGAAAACCACGCCTGCTGCAGTTACGCTGGAAGTAGCCAAACAGGCATTGAATAGTTTTTAGTCAACGAATAACATATTACGGTGAAGCCTAAACGTAGTTTATAAACGGCCTTACTTTACAAAAAAATCCTCCGGACCTCCGGAGGATTTTTTTTAACACAACTAAAAAACAATCAAATGTGTTCATCAATCGGGCTTTTTCCCATCTAAAAAGGTATTGATCGTATTGATTTCTGTATGATTATTTTGTCCAGGATCGCTCACAGTGTAATTGGAGTAGAAGTGTTCCGCGGAGCCGGCACCGTTGTCCAGGTTTACATTTCTGCGCAGATAAGCTGGTACGTTTTCCAGTTCCGCGTTATTGTCCATGTTTTTCACATTGAAACTAATACTGCGTAATTTGGCGACTCTTTCTGCCTGTTTGCGTTTCTGTTCTTCCAGATCTTCGTATGCCTGTTGCATAGGCACTTCAGGAGGAGCTGGAGGAGTATTCACGGTTTCTTCATCTTCTTTATACACCATCTTCATTTCCGGAGTAGGCGTACCAGGTTCAACATATATATGAGACGGTCTGTTTAAGTATCCTCCTGCTGCGTTACCAGTTTGAGGCTGAATGATGTTCACACCCGGCTGTTGGGTATGTGCAGGTGGTACTTGTTGAACCGGCTGCTGTTGAACTGGCTGCTGCATCTGTTGCATTTGCTGTTGTTGCATTTGCTGCAGTTGTTGCTGCTGGGCCAGTTGTATTTGTTGTTGTATCTGCTGCTGGTCAGGTTGTTGTGGCTGCGCAGGAGGTACCTGTTGTACATTCAGCACATAGTTCTGACGTGCAGGAGCAATAGGTGCCTGTTGTTGAGGTTGTGGTGGTGTATACGCCATCACAGGTTCAGGATGTGTGATAACTGGCTCCATGAGACGTGGTGCCATCAGATCCTGTGGCTCCTGGAACAGCAGGCCCTGTGCCTGTTGTATGCCGCTCATTTTTTTTTCATCACCATCTTTCCCTAATTGCATCACAATTTTAGGTTCTACGCGCTCCGGGTTGGAGGGTGTGATTTTTTGCTGTGTGATGGGTTTTTGTTCAAAACCGGTGGCAATGATGGTTACGCCCAGTTGCCTATCCAGTGTTTGATCGTAGCCCACACCGAGGATCACATCGCAATCTTCTCCGGCCTGGCTTTGTACATAAGCCTGGATGATATCCATTTCATCCAGTGTATGTTCAAATTCACCTTCGGAAGAAGAGATGTTGATAAGGATCCACTTAGCGCCGCGTATATCGTTATCATTCAGCAATGGAGAAGTCAGTGCGTCTTCGATCGCTCTTTGTGCGCGGTTGTCGCCTTCTGCGAGTGCAGCGCCGAGGATGGCCACGCCACCGTTACGCATAACGGTACAAACGTCGGCGAAATCCACGTTGATCTGACCGGTAGAGTTGATGACATCGGTAATACACTTGGCAGCGGTAGCCAGCACATTGTCTGCTTTTTCGAAGGCCGCCTTGAATTTCAGGTCGCCGAATTTCTGACGTAATTTATCGTTGGAGATGATCAGCAGGGTATCTACATACTCTTTCAGGCGGGAAACGCCCTCGTCTGCCTGCAGCATCCTTTTTTTACCTTCATAAGAAAACGGGGTGGTAACAATACCAACGGTCAAAATACCCAGTTCCTTACATATCTTGGCGATAATAGGAGCGCCACCGGTACCGGTGCCACCGCCCATACCGGCAGTAATGAAGGCCATTTTGGTATTTACCTCCAGTATTTTTTTGATTTCTTCAAAGGATTCTTCTGTCGCCTGTTTCCCTATTTCAGGATTTGCACCGGCTCCCAGCCCCTGGGTGAGGTGAGGTCCCAACTGTATTTTGTTGGGAACAGGGCTATTAGCAATAGCTTGTGCATCGGTATTGCAAATAATGAAATTTACCCCTTCAATGCGCTGGCTATACATATGATTCACCGCATTACTTCCTCCACCACCTATGCCGATGACTTTGATGATAGAAGATTTTTCCTTAGGAAGATCAAAATGTATCATGACTCTATACTTTTATGGGTTAGTACGATAAATAATAATGAACTATTAAGAATTAAGTGCGTGTATGCTTTACTGTTACTATGGTTCATTTGTCCTGTCATTATTAATTATCGTTCTTAATTCTTATTTATTAACGTTTCGTTTTTGCAACAATTGCGCCATTTAACTTTTAAAGTTTTGCATCTTCTTCTTCTGTAAACATATCAATGATCTTTGTCTTCATTTTGTCTAAGAAGTTCTTTAGTGACGCATTGCGTTCTTTTGCTTTCCTGTCCTGTATTTCCTGGCTGGTGGGGGCAGCTTCTTCTATCCATTCGTCTGTTGGAGTAACTGACTGTGCAGCCTGTTCTTTGGCAAGATAGCTTGTATTAATTTTTACATAATTTTCTTCCAGTGCTTTACGATCATTTTCAAAATCATTGTATCCTTTCAATATCAGGCCCACGCAGGTAGCATACATAGGTTTGGTTAATTCATCTATGTGGCCACTTGCAAGGTGCTCGTTGGGGAAACCTATACGGGCGCTTGCGCCGGTGGTGTATTCTGTCAGCTGTATGAGGTGTTTCAGTTGGGATCCGCCACCAGTGAGGATAATACCGCCATTAAGCATTTTATTATCCATACCGATTTGCTTGAGATGATATACTACGAAATCGAGTATTTCACTCATCCGCGCCTGTATGATGTGCGCGAGGTTTTTCACTGAAATTTCTTTGGGGCTCTGACCTCTTAATCCCGGGATGGTGATATAGGCATTGCTTTTAGCTTCATCTGCCAGTGCATAACCAAACTGCACTTTCATCTGTTCTGCCTGTGTTTTTAATACACCCAGTCCGTTTTTGATATCATTGGTAATGTTCTCACCGCCATAAGGAATTACTGCAGTATGTTTGAGAATACCTTCGTAAAACACTGCCAGGTCGGTAGTACCACCACCAATATCCACGATGGCTACACCTGCTTCAAAATCCATGTCGCACATAACAGCGGCTGCGGAGGCAAGGGGTTGCAATACCAGGTCACGGATTTTGAGACCTGATTTTTCCACGCTGCGGTTAATGTTGCGAATGGCATTTTTATCGCCGGTAATGATATGAAAGTTGGCACCCACCTTCACCCCAGACATACCAATAGGGTAGGTGATATTCTGCAAACTATCCACTATATATTGCTGCGGGATCACATCAATGATTTGATCGCTCGCGGGAATAACTGTTTTGTACTGATCATTGATCAGCTGGTCAATATCTTTCTGGGAGATTTCCGCATCGGTGTCGTTGCGGACAATATCGCCGCGGGTTTGCAAACTTTTTATATGATGACCGGCTATACCAACATATACTTCGTTAATCTCCAGGTTGGGGTTGGATGCATAACAATTTTCGAGTGCTTGCCTGATCGCTTTTATAGTTTGGTCAATGTTCAGCACCATACCATGCTGCACACCAAACGATGTAGCTTTACCGAATCCCAGGATTTCCAGTTTCCCGTATTCATTCTTCCGTCCTGCAATGGCAGCAATCTTCGTAGTACCTATGTCGAGTCCTACAATGATGGGAGCTTCCTGATTCATGGCGTTTTTTGTTTTTTTGATGTGTTAACAGATTTATTCCCTGGCTTATACACTGCTTTAGGTTGTTGTTTGGCTGGCGCAGCGGCTGCTTTTTCTTTCTTTGCCACTTTTACATGCTGCGTTTTAGCCTTTTCTTTTTCTTTTGCTGCGGGTGCCGGTTTCTTTTCCGGTTTGACAGCTGCTACAGGTGCTGGTTTTGTTACTACAGGCGTACTTGCAGTGGAGTCTTCCGTGTCCGATATCGGCGGCTCATCTGCTGCAGCCAGTTTCAAACTATCCGTTTTGATAACCGGTTGCAGCGGTACTACGCCATCTTTACGGGTGCACACCACTTCGTCATCAAATGCGATGTTGATACGCGTATAATTATTCCAGCCCACTTTATTCAATCCTTCTTTGTAAAAAGCCAATAGTTTGGTAAACTTCCTATCTATATTAATACCTTCTCCGAAAGCAATCACCTGGTCTCCCAGTTTAGGTATAAACTCAAACCTGCGGTCTTCCGTGATCATCAGCTGTTCTACCTGTGCCATCCAGAAAGGATCATTTCCGATATAACTACCCAGGTCTACAATCTGTGCGGTTAAAAGGCTATCTGCTTTCTGCAGCTTTTCCGCATCTGTGGGAAAGCCGGTGAATACAGGCACTCTGGCAGCATAACGACTGGACACCGGAATATGTTCTCCCACGCTATCCAGATAAAAGCTATTACCTGAAAATGTGAATACTCTTGCTACAGGTTCGCGTTGCGTTACTTTGATATTCAGCTGTTGTCCGTTATCAAAATAAATTTCCGCATTCTTTACCCATGGGTCCTGGTCTATAATTGCTTCGAGCTGCGATATGTTAATGTCGCCTATTCGTTTACCAACAGGATTCAGGCTCTTATCTTTTGTGATCAGGGATTTTATATCCTTGGGTTCAATAAAAAAGTTGTCGTCTTTTCCTTCAAACTTCACCTGAATGCCTTGACACTTGCCAGCATCTTTGTCTTGTATAGCCGCTACCAGCAATACTATAAAGCCAGACAATGCCATTCCCCAGAGGAGAGCGGTGCCCAGTCGTTTTAATATTGTGGTCGTTTTAGACAAGTATGTTTAGTTTTATGTGATAATATTTATTTCATTTTCAGATAGCTGGCGATCGGTTCTTTTAACTGATCGATGTCACCTGCTCCGGCTGTAATCAGTAATGGTGAATCATCATCTCCCAGAAATTTCACTACTTCATCTTTCGGTACTATGGTTACAGGTACTGTCATTTTTGCTGCAATCATTTCGCTGCTCACTCCTTCAATGGGCAGCTCACGTGCCGGGTAGATAGGAAGCAGTATCACTTCGTCTGCCAGGGAAAGGCTTTCTGCAAAACCATCTGCCAGATCACGGGTACGGGTAAATAAATGCGGTTGAAAAACAACGGTGCACCTTCTACCGGGGAATAATGCTTTTGCGCTGCTGATCAGTGCGCGCAATTCTTCCGGATGGTGTGCATAATCATCTATGTATACTACCTTCTCATTTTTTACCACATATTCAAATCTGCGTTTGATTCCCTGGAAATTAGCCATGGCAGCTTTTATTTTGCCGGCATCTATTCCCAGCAGGTGTGCTACAGTGATAGCTGCTACTGCATTTTCTACGTTGTGCATACCCCCGATGTGCAGTGAAACATTGTCGATCATCCAGTCCTGCTGCATTACATCAAACTCATATCCGCCGTTGTCCATGCGGATGTTGGCAGCGTAAGCGTTGGCAACATCATTTTGTAAACTGTACAACAACTTGTTTGTTGCATTGAGTTCTTTATTCCGATGCAGGCCGAACCTAGCAATCAGCGTGCCATTGGGTTTAATATTGTGCGTATATTGAATAAATGCATCTTCCATCGCCTCAGGGGTACCATAAATATCGAGATGATCTGCATCCATAGCAGTCAACACGGCTACATCCGGACTTAATTTCAGGAAAGAACGGTCATACTCATCTGCCTCAATGACTGCCACTTGTTTTTCGCTGCTCCAGAAATTTTTATTGTAATTCACGCTAATGCCACCCAGGAAAGCATTGCAGCCATATCCACTATCGGTTAGCAGGTGTGCAATCATGGTAGAAACGGTGGTTTTACCATGCGTACCTGCTACTGTAATTGCAAACATGGAACGGGTGATTTCCTGTAGTACATCACTGCGCTTCACCACTTCATAGCCATTATCGCGGTACCATTGTAACTCCGTCTGCGTCGCCGGTATTGCCGGCGTATATACGACCAGGTTAGCGTCTTTGTCTACCTTGTTCACATCGTCTGTGTAATGGATTTGCATACCTTCTGCTTCCAACTTTTGGGTAAGCACTGTGGAGGATCTGTCATAACCGCTTACATGCACTCCTTTTTCGTTGAAAAAGCGTGCAATGGCGCTCATGCCAATACCACCGATACCGATGAAATAAACTCTTTGTATGCTATTCAAATCCATATATGCTGCTAAAAACGCTAAATAATTTCCAATACTTGTTTTGCAATTACCATATCGGCATTGGGATTTCCCAGTTTACCGATATGACTTTCCAGCTGTTCCATCAGCGCCTTGTTTTGCAGGAGGCTGAATAACACACTGCTCAATTGTGACTTTACGTCTTCATCCTTAATGATTAAACCTGCCTGTTTGTTTACCAGGTTCATGGCATTGGAAGTTTGATGATCTTCCGCTGCAAAAGGATACGGCACAAATATCACGGGTTTCTTCACTACACATAATTCAGCGATGGCCAGTGCACCTGCTCTTGATAACACTACGTCTGCTGCTTTATAAGCAAAGTCCATTACGTTGATGAAATCGTATACTTTTATGTGCGACTCATACGGTGCTGCTGCTGCCTTAGCGGTTTCGTAATACGGTTTCCCGGTTTGCCAGATCAGCTGTATGTCTTTATCCACTATTGATTTCAGCAAAGGTTGTAAACCCTCGTTAATGGATTTAGCTCCCAGACTGCCGCCTACGGCAAAGATGGTTTGCTTATCGGTACGTAAACCAAAATGATGCAGTGCATCTTCTCTTGTTACAGCCGATTGTGAAATATTGTTCCTGACAGGGTTGCCGGTCATCACCAGTTTGTCTGCCGGGAAAAACTTATCCATACCATCGTATGCCACACAAATCTTCTTCGCTTTTTTACCCAGTATTTTATTCGTTTTACCTGCAAAGGAATTTTGTTCCTGTATCAGGGTTGGAATACCATTTTTCTGTGCCCGGTTCAGCATCGGGAAGCTGGCGTATCCGCCTACACCTACCACCGCATCCGGTTGGAACTTTTGCAGGATGGCCTTTGCACGGCGCAGGCTTTTCCAGATTTTAAAGGGCAGCAAAATATTTTTGAAGATATTACTGCGATTAAAGCCCGCGATTTCCAGTCCTTCGATTGGATAACCTGCCTGTGGCACTTTCTCCATTTCCATTTTTCCGGTGGCACCTACAAATAATATGTTGATGTCCGGCTGCAATTTCTTCAACGCATTCGCGATCGCTATCGCCGGGAAGATGTGTCCCCCGGTACCGCCGCCTGCTATGATCACTTTGCGTTGCATATTGTTATACTAATTACGATTGATGTTCTAATAAATACGTATTAAGCGACTGCAGCGTTTTCTGTATTCGCCATTACTCTTTCCAAACGTTCTTTTTCTGCCTGTTTACCTTCCATTTCTTCCACATTTCTGGATACACTGAGGATAATGCCGATGGCCATACTGGTAAATAAAACAGAAGATCCTCCCATACTCACTAACGGTAGTGTTACCCCTGTAACCGGGAATAGTTGTACGTTTACGGCCATATTGGTCAACGCCTGTATCACCAATGTTACACTGAGTCCTACTGCCAGGAATGCGCCAAAAGCATACGGACATCTTTTATAAATCCTGATACTTCTCAGTAATAAAATCATGTATGCTGCCAGTATCAGGAAGGCGCCAAACATGCCATATTCTTCAATAATTGTGGCATAGATATAATCGGAATAGGCGTGCGGCAGGAAGTTACGTTGTGTACTATTACCGGGACCTTTACCTAAAATACCACCACCGGCGATAGCGATGTTGGCTTGTTGTACCTGGTAAGGCATATCCGTATGATCTCCATGCAGGAAGTTGTCGATACGCTTTTCCCAGGTTTTGGTACGCATTTCCATGGGGGTCAGTTTTGCCAACATGAAAAGCATGACCACCAATACCGCACCTGCTGCTACCATAGACGCAAGGAACCTTAGTGGTACCCTGCCTATAAAGCAGAGCAACATGCAACTGGCGCCCAGTAACAGGGCCGTACTCATGTTGGCAGGCATGATCAGTGCGCAGATAATTCCTACCGGTATGATGATAGGAAGAAATCCTTTTTTGAAATCAGTGATCAGGTTTTGACGCCTGGATAATTGCCTGCTTACATACATGAAGATGGCTAGTTTGGCCACATCCGATGTCTGGAAGGTGAGGTTAATGATAGGTAAACTGATCCATCTGCTGGCATCATTTAAATGCCGGCCAAAGGCCAGTGTATATATCAGTAACGGAATAGATACCAGGAAGCCTATCTGTGCCACGCGGGAATAAATCGTATAATTCACGCGGTGAGCAAAATAAATGATCACCAGTCCCATTACCAGTACGGTGAGTTGCTTCAGGAGATAATACTCCGTATGGCCACCTCTTTCACGGTAAGCGAGCGAGCCGGTAGCACTATATACAGCAAGCAGGCTTACCAGCGATAGAAAAAATACTATCGTCCAGATAACCTTATCGCCTTTTGTTCTATAGAGCAATCCAACCATTAGCTATTAGATTTTAGCAGTCAGCTTTTAGCTTCCCGCTTTTTGTTGTTAATTTTCTCCTCCATTTATTCCGTCACCCTTACAATGCTTTCACTTCATCTTTAAACTTCCGGCCTCTGTCTTCATAATTTTTAAAGAGGTCGAAACTGGCGCAGGCGGGAGATAGTAAAACAATATCTCCTTTGGTGGCCTGTTTAAAGGCTTCCTGTACTGCATCGTGCATGCTGGTGGTATTGATCATTACTGGTGTATCTTTTGATAACGCAGCAAAGATGGGGGTGTTGTCTACACCCAGGCAAATAATTGCCTTTACCTTTTCTTTTACCAGATCCCGGATGGCGTCGTAATCGTTGCCTTTATCCACACCACCCATGATCAGGACGATGGGTTTATCAAAACTTTCCAGCGCAAACCAAACGGAGTTTACATTGGTAGCTTTGCTATCATTAATAAAATCGATTCCTCTTACACTCGTCACGTATTCCATCCGGTGTTCGAGGCTTTCAAATGACGTAAGACTCTCCCGGATTTTTTCATTTCTAATATCCATGGTTCTGCCTGCAATTGCTGCTGCCATCGAATTATAAAGATTATGTTTTCCCTTTAGTGACAGGTCATACATGGACATGATAACCGGATCTCCGTTGACATCGATGTTCAACTGGTCGTTGGCAATAAAGCCGCCTTCTTTCAGTGGTTTCATGATGGTAAAAGGTATTGATGCTGAATAAATGGGTTGCTGCGCTAAATGTCGCATGATCTCAGGATCGTCCATGCAGTAGATGAAGTAGTCTTCCGCTGTCTGGTTCATGGCGATTCTGAATTTGGAGGCTACGTAATTATCCATTTTGTAATCGTAGCGATCCAGGTGATCAGGCGTAATGTTCAGCAGGATGGCCACATTGGGTTTGAAGTCCTTAATGTCATCCAGCTGGAAGCTGCTGATTTCAATCACATAATACTCCGCTGGTGCGGTTGCCACCTGCCTTGCGTAGCTGATGCCAATATTGCCTACCATGGCCACATTTAATCCTGCGTTTTTGAAAATGTGGTAGGTGAGGGCAGTAGTGGTGCTCTTGCCGTTGCTGCCGGTGATGGCAATGATCTTTTTACCTGTCGAGAAACGGTAGGCCAGCTCTATTTCAGAAATCACGGGTATGCCTTTTTCGCGTACCTTTTTCATCAGTTCCGATTTTTCAGGGATACCGGGGCTTTTCACAATTTCATTGGCCTCCAGTATGATATCCCAGGAATGATGTCCTTCTTCAAAAGAGATCTGGTTTACCGCCAGTTCCTGTTTATAGTTATCTTTTATAGTTCCTCCATCAGATACAAATACATCATACCCCTGCTGTTTTGCCAGCAAGGCTGCTCCAATTCCGCTTTCTCCGGCTCCTAATATGATGAGTTTATGTTCCATTTCGTTTATTCTTCGTTGTTAGTATATTAATTATCTCATTTTCAGTGTGGCAATACCTACTACCACACACATGATAGTAATGATCCAGAAGCGCACTGATATTTTGCTTTCGTGATAACCTACTTTCTGGTAGTGGTGATGCAGGGGCGACATTTTCAGTATGCGTCTGCCTTCACCATATTTTTTCTTGGTGTATTTGAAGTAGGATACCTGTAACATCACAGATAACAGTTCTACCAGGAATACGCCACAGAAAATAGGAATCAATAATTCTTTGCGTACTATAATTGCCAATGAGGCGATGATACCACCCAGTGCCAGACTTCCGGTATCGCCCATAAATACCTGTGCCGGATAAGCATTGTACCAGAGGAATCCTATACAGGCGCCTACAAAAGCAGCAATGAAAATAGACAGCTCTCCCAGGTTGGGGATATACATGATGTTCAGGTATTCCGCGAACTGAATGTTACCGGATACATAAGCAAAGATACCCAGACCAACCCCTATGATCCCTGAAACCCCTGTTGCCAGTCCATCCAAACCATCTGTCAGATTAGCACCGTTGGATACGGCCGTAATAATGAAAATGACGATCAGGATATAGAGTACGAACGTATATTTTTCTGCTCCGGGAATCCAGGAGATCAGCTTTGAATAATTGAACTCATGATTCTTTACAAAGGGAATGGTGGTAATGGGTGTTTTAACATCCACAAACCTGTGTCCATCGCGGGTTACACGTTCGGGGTGGTTAGTGATTTGCCTTTCATAAGGCGCCAGTTTTTTGGCGCCGATTACTTCGCGGGACACTACCACGTCGTTGTTGAAGTAAAGCGTACAACCAACTATCAGGCCCAGTCCTACCTGTCCCATGATCTTGAATTTTCCGGCCAGTCCTTCTTTATTCTTTTTGAATACTTTGATATAGTCATCCAGGAAGCCGATCAGCCCTAACCAGATGGTAGATAATAAGATCAGCCAGATATATACATTCGCAATTTGTGCAAAGAGTAAAGTAGGTATTACGATGGCAGAAAGAATGATCAGTCCTCCCATAGTAGGAGTTCCTTTTTTGGAATTTTCTCCTGAAAGGCCCAGTTCACGGATTGTTTCACCGATTTGTTTACGTTGTAAAAATCTAATAATCCTTTTACCGAACAGCAATGAAATAACCAGCGACAGCAACAATGCCATCGTTACACGGAAAGTGATATACTGAAACATACCACCGCCG
>NZ_DATCVJ010000772.1:0-6431 GCF_036566945.1 Chitinophaga sp.
GATGGTATTTCCGTCACAATTATTGTTGGTACCGGTGCCGTGGGTCGTTTCACTGCCGTTGATCACCACACCTGCATATTCGGTGTATGTAGCTTCTGTATCCGTAATGATGGTACAGCGGGTGATGGTGTTGCTGTCTGCGTTACTGAGCATTTGCACACCATAGCCGTAATCGAGACTGTTGGCATCTATCGTAAGACTATCAAAAGTGATATGATCTGCACCGCGCAGTTTTATTACTGCTCTTTCGTTCCCATCAGTTGGCGCAAATTTTATCGTATTGCCGTTACCGTTAAAGGTGATGGTATTGATAGCGGAGGTGCCTGCAATAGAATCGAGTACCAGTTGCTCCAGGTATGGTCCGGAGTTGGCAACTACATTCATAACAATAGGACCTTGTATACCGCATTCCATCGCAGCTTTGGCAGCATTGAAGCTAACAAAGTTGGTAGCGCTGGCCGGGGCGTTTTTATTGATGGTATACGTACCTGCCGGGAAAGCCTGGTTTACCGTGAGCAGTATCGGTTGTGAGTAACCGGTGTTACCACTACACGTAACGGCTACACGATACCACGCCGTAGTGGTCGAAGTAATCACGGTATCCGGGTTGCTGAGTGCACTGCCCACATTGGCATAGGGACCGGCAGCAGTGGCAGACTTTTGCCATTGGTATGTTTGTCCCAGCCCGATGGAGTTATCGGTGAGGGTTAAAGATACCTTCCTGTTTACGCAAACTACTGCCGGACTTACCTGTGCATTCCCTGCCAGTGGTGGCGTGGTACAGGGACCCGGTGTGAATTCATAAGCGCCTATATCCGGTGTGGTAGCGCTTCTGGGAGTATTGTTAATATCCACCGTAATATTCACCGGTATGCCTCTGTTGTCGATAGACGCATTTGCCGGCTGATAATTGCCGCTGGCAATGGCTGCGAATAAGGGGTTGGAAGTAACGGTAGCGGTGTCTTGTCCGGAAGCGGTTTGCCAGTCAAGCAGACTGCTTTTGTTGCCACCAAAGTAACCCACGCTACTGGTGCCGCCTGGAGCAGAGAGGTAATAGTCGTTCCGGTTGGCATGCATAGTACCGTTGGCGGAGGAGAAATAAACCGCAAACTTACTGCCGCCACCACCGCGTGTGATGGCAATAATGTTGTTAAGGAATTCTACACCATCAGCCTGTGTCTGATACCATCCGCGTGCGGTATAGGTAGTACTGCTGGTAGAAGCACCGTCGAGTGCTATAGTATTATGATAGTACCAAACGTTGTCCGAGCTTGAATTATAGATACCATATACATCTCCCTTACCTGTAAAATTATAAAGGAGGTTATTGCTGACCACATTTTCCAGCTGTGCTAACGCATCTGTGCTGGTGAAATAAATGCCATAGGCAGCGCTGGTACTATTAGGTGCACCGCCAAAAGGATTGCGGATGGTGTTGCGGGTGATATTGGCTTTTGTACTGAGACCAGTGAAATAAATACCATAGAAGGTACCTGCTGTACTGCGTGTGGGCCTGCTGATGATATTGTTTTCTATCAGTGCATTAAAGGAGCCGGTAACGTAGATGCCATAGCTGTAAAAGTTGCTGATCTTGTTATTGATCACTTTATTATTACCATTGGCAAATGTGTTGCTGCCGGTTAAGGCAATGCCATAATAGCCGCCATTGATCGTATTATCGGAGAAGGTATTAAAATCGCATTTTGCTTCGCCGGTAGATGTCGGGGAGTTGGAATAACTGATGACGATACCTGCATTGCTGCTGGAAGTACTGGTGGAGTCCAGTATAAAAGTACAGTTGCGGATCGCGTTGTAATCGGCATCGTTGGTCAGATGTACGCCCCAGCCATTGCTGGTAGCGGAGTTTTTAATCACCAGGTTATTAAAGGTGAAGTAGTCTGCATCTGACAGTCTGATCACCGCAGGTGAGCCGGATGTGCCTGTGGAGATCAACGTATCCCCGTTACCGTTAAACGTAATGGTATTGGTGGCTGAAGCACCGGGTACAGGCGTGATCAATAGTTGTTCGTTATAGGCAGTGCCACCGGGGGCCACATTGAATATAACCGGGCCATTGATACCGCATTTAATCCAGTTATATGCATCATTAAAAGAGGCAAAGTTGGTACCGCTGGTAGGCAATGCCTTGTTAATGGTGAAAGTACCTGATACTGCCAAAGGCGACGTAACGGTAACACTGCTGGAAGTAACCGTGATGTTAGACGTTACGCAGGTGACCTTGCAACGGTAATAAGTGGTGGCGGGTTGTGAAGTCACCAGTCTGTTGGTGGTATCGTTCAGCTTATCAGTCCAGTTGCTGTTATCGGCAGATGACTGCCACTGGTATTTGATGCCGGATGCAATAGTAGTACCGGAAAGGGTAATGGTGACCTGACCATTCATACAAACAGTAGATGAATTAGCCGTGGCAGTTCCTGCTACTGGTGTACCGGTACAGGCTACCGCAGGCGTCCAGGAAAAGATAACATCCGGACGGGTAGTCATGGTACCCGTATTGGAGGTATTGGTAGTGCCACATAAATAGTTCATACCATCTATGCGGTAGGTATGAGAACCATTGAATGGAAGCCCCGTTGTGTAAGGGACTTCCGGGTTACTGGTGTAGGTAGTGCGCGTGTCTGAATCGGGTGCGCCATTACAGATCTCTACCACAATATTATCCGTGCCGTTCCAGAAGAAGCCGGAGAAGAAGTTGAAAGTATTGATACCTGTTTGCGGCTGATAATTTACCGGACCAAACACCTGGTTGTTGATTGTTACCCAGGTAGCGCCGTCGAGGGTGGTATCTGCAGTAGTACCAATTTTAATGGTGTATTGCTCAACGGTATCGGTCGCATTGAGGTTAAGTACTTTGTATTTGAGGCCGCTGATCATGCCGGCATTCATGCCTGCAGCATGCAGCTCCGATGCACGATACAGGTATTGTGCCCTGCTGCCTTCATAATAGTCCTGTAGTGGAGAGGGATAGCCCGTACCGGAATTACCGGTGGTACTGGTACCAATGCTGATATCTGTTTGTGCCGATAGCCGGCATGCCAGCATCAGCAGTACTCCTACAAGTAATGTCGTTTTATATAGATAGTGAACAGTACAATTTCTCATATGAGGTATTTAAATTTGGTTGATACGATTAAAAGCTTTGCCACGTGATCCACGATTTACCATCCCGGGCGCTTACCATGACATAGGTCAGAGGTCTGATCTGTACCAGGTAGTAACCCATTGGATCGGCCATCAGGGATCTTGTTTTTTGTATGGGGGTTTTGTTGGCGGGCATACTGCCGGAAAAACCAATATCATTGAAAATGATTCTGCCATCGGAGGTGTAAGTTGGTGCGCTGTAACCGGGACCGTAAGAGATGGTATTTTTGCCGTCATCTCCTCTCAGCACAAATCCCAGCAAATCCAGGTCGGTACCCGGACCGTTTATCTGGGGATAGTAAGTGAGAAAAGCATACGACGGCAATGAAGTGATTTGAAATGCGTTATCCTGGCCGTTTACATGAAACCCTTCGTCCGTAGCCCAGTATCTTTCGTTGTCTGTCGCATACTGATACCATCTTTTGGGTGCTGCCAGGTCAATGGCTACCGGAGTCACCGTTTCGGTAATGCTGGCCACTTTACCGTTGATGGTAAAATTGACAGCCCCGTTCTCCCATTTTACCTGGTCAAAACTGCTGATGGTAGTAGTCCCGTCGTTAAAGGCGGGCGACAAGGTAATGCCACTTGACGTATAGGTGTAACCGGTAGTTACCTGTTTCACCTTTCCATCCACGATCCAGGTAAACGTTACCTGATGGAGGAAGTTGTCAATGCTGATATCATAATGGCTGGCACCTGTGGTGAGGCGGCGGAAGTAGGTAAGTATGGCGCCAACGCTATCAATAGACCGGTTGATCTGGTGTTGGAACCAGGCCGCTTTCTCCTGCTCGGTCGCCTTTATCAAAACGGCTTTACTCCTGTTGAAACGGCCGGTTAGCCAAACGGAATCGCCGGCGGTGCTGTCGATGGCAAATTCAAAATCAGATCCCAGCCCTTGTCCGTACTGGCCGCCATTCTGACTGGCATCCGGATCGCATAGTACATGCAGATAGGAATAGGTGTCGAAGAGCAGGGAGGGTTGCTGCAGTGCTTTCAGGCGCCAGCTGCTTTCTTTCGGTGTGCTGGTGCTGGCCGTGGTAAAATCAGAAAACATCTGTACCCGGTTGGCATCCGTAAAACTCAAATAGAAGCCGAATACGCTGCCAGGAACGCCGGCCGGATATACCAGCGCCTTCCATCCATTTGGAGCGCCGGTGAGTACCTGCTGATAGCGCGCAAGCGTTTCGTTGATACGTTCATCGGGTGACTTATCAAAAATGGGGTCCGTTTCCTTTTTACAGGCAAACATCCCGGTCATGATGAATAGTAAACAGATCAGATTATTTTTCATACTATTATTTTTACGCCTTGCGCAGTCATATATTTAATAGAGCAACTGATTAATTTCTTTCCTGGTGCGTGTCTGGAGACTATAGAAGTTGATATTCCACACGGTTAAAAAATAGCTGACCACCATTGCCTCTTTCTGGCGCAGGCGGGATTGGGCTTCTGCTTTGGTAACGCCATTGATACTGCTGCCTTCCGGAATACTGTTGACGATGGCATCAAAACCACTACGCCCTTCTACCAGCATGGTAGACACCATTTCCACAAAGTCATCGTCGAAGCCAGACATGGCATAAGGGGTTACAAAGCCATCCTGTCGGGCGGCCTTATCGGAAATGTTATTCCAGTTGCCGGTATAGAAACCCGCACAAATCCGTTTGAATGCGACGGGATACATTACTGTCTGATGCAGGATGTGGCCGAACTCATGTTCTATTACATGAAACATCTGTTTCACATTGGCAGAGTCAGAAGGTTGATAGCCATCCATTGATTTTGTTAAGAAGTCGTTCACCAGGTACAGCACTACTTTGCGGCCGCCTTCTGCGGTGCCAAGGGTAATGGTGCCGTTTTCGTTCCAGCTCGCGCTGCCGGAGAGAATAAAATATTTGGGACAATATTTTTTAAAGAAGAGGTTGCCAGCTTCCGCGATATAAGTATTCATCCATACTTTCTGGATGGCCGACATCACCGGAATTATTTTTTCTTCTTTCGGTGGCACGAGTGTTTTGTTCAGTTCAAATTCGAACTGATCCCATTTATATTTTACCGCAATGTTAAAAGGCACGGTGAGCGTGTCGTGCAGCCATTTGTCCAACGGAGAAGATACCCAGGTATCTCCACCCAGGCCGGGAATATCTTCTACATTGCCCAGGTCTTCTTTCTTGCTGCAAGCCATCAGCAAGCATAGGGGAATGAGGAGTAAGAATGCTTTCATTTGAGTAGATATTAATGTTGATATTATCTTGGATTCAATGCTATCCCGGAGGTAGTGGCAGATGCCGGTATCTGAAACAGGCGGCGTTTGTCGTCTGCTTTCAGCTCCAGTATTTTTCCGTCCCGGGTATAATGCACCACAGGTATTTTATATCGTTGCAGATCAAACCAGCGTTGGCCTTCCTGTAAATACTCTGCCCGCTTAAAATCAAGTATGGTGCGGATACAAGCGGTTTTTGTATCGCTGATACCATAAAAGTTCTGCATGTCGGAGAGAGAAATGGTGTTCAGGGAAGCGCTATAATTCCGTATACGTTTGCTGGCAAAAAGATTGAGATCTTTTAATACCGCATCAGTGTTATTGAGGTATGTATTTGCCTCCGCGCGGTTGAATAATACTTCTTCCGTAGTAAATAGCGGTGTCATTACATAAGGTTGACCGATGGTGGCATTCACGGAATTTTTCACAAAATATTCTGTGAGCTTGGGTACAAAGTAATCCTGTGAACCGTAGTAGTAGATGGGATATACCCACATGCCACCGGTCACATTACGACCTATAATCTGTGCTTCGTGTGCGTAATCCAGGTCGTAGCGAAGCCGGCCTACATTGCGTCCCCACAGTGAAGGCGCTTCTGTAATCAAGAGGTTGGCTCTTTCATTGGCGTTGGCATAGATATCATATATCTGGGCAGGCGACATGCTGCCGTATACCGTATTCCATTCCCGCATGTTGTTAGCCACATCATTGTTGGAAAAGGTATTATCGGCATAGGCTACTACTTTAGCATAATCTTTTTTGAACAGGTAAAAGCGGGTGGCGAATGCAAAAGCCGCACTGCGGTTAAAGTGATAACGGGGAACACTATACGCATCGTCAGCGATCAGCGGCAATCCTTCCAGCAGATCTTTCTCCACCATATCGTACACATAAGCTACGGTGCTGCGGTCGTACTGTTTCATCACCACGGTTTCCGGTACGGTTACGTAAGGAACGCCTGGATCGTTGGCAGCGGTAGTGGCATCATAACTTTTCGCAAAAATAT
>NZ_DATCVJ010000773.1:0-6654 GCF_036566945.1 Chitinophaga sp.
CCGCTTTGGCTGGCAGGGCGATTTCTGGCACTATCGCGAGCGTCAGATCTACAACGCAGATGTAGACGGCAACAACAGTATCGTAGTCATTCCAACGGCCTACGACGCGTTTAAAGACAATGACCTCCGTAAACAAAACTGGATGCTCATCGGCCCGCAGAAAAAAGATCCGGCCCTGCGCACAGGCATCGCCGACAGCCTCGTACTGGGTACAGAAGAATATGCCGACAAACCACTCGTTTTTGTAAAAGAAATACGTAGAAACTCTACCGGTGAAACCGGTCCCGGTGGCATGACCCAGGGAGAAGAAAACAGTGGCGCACGTTTCGCCAAATACCTGGCAGGGAAACAAAGCGATGTTAATTACTGGGGCAACGACTTCGTATTATACCGCCTCACTGAAATATACTTCAATAAAGCAGAAGCCCTCATGCGTAAAGGAGGTGGTATCGCTACCCAGGAAGCAGTGGACCTGATCAACACTTGCAAAAAACGCGCTTTTAAGGCCGAAGACTGGTCTAAAGAAGCCTATACGACTACAAGTCTCACCATGGACGAGTTACTGGCTGAAAGGGGCCGCGAATTCATCTTTGAAGGCAAGCGCCGCACGGATCTGATCCGCTTCGGTAAATTCACCACCGGTACCTGGTGGGATCACCAGCCTTCAGCAGAAAAGTATAAACTGTTCCCGATTCCATTCAAACAAACCAGCATCAATCCAAACCTGGTACAGAATCCGGGTTACTGATAAACAGATTGGGCAGGTGTAGTAAACGACGCCTCCCCGAGTGCGGAAGACAAGAAAGGCCATCTCTGTAGCGGAGATGGCCTTTTCTTTTGTATAAAGCAGTACTATAAACTAAACCCATTCACATTTCCCGAAAAATCCGCCACATACAGCAGTCCGTTGCAAATAGCCATTTCCGCAAATACCGGAGCGCCTGTATCAAAACGGGATATTACCTGGCCCGTTTTTAAGTCCACCACATACACATACCCATCGGAAGCACCGATGTAAACACGATTACCCGCACACAATGGAGTAGACTCAATCGTGGCAGACGACGGCAACGTGTAAGGCGCAGTATAAAACAACGCCTCTCCCGGCACAAAGCGCCATACCAGCTGTTTCGTTTGTTTATCGTACGCCGCCAAACCATTGGTAGCAGTACAAATCAGGATATACTGATCCGTCACCACCGGCGCTGTCATCGTTTTCAACGCTTCTTCCACCGGAATACTATCGATCGTTTTGCCATTGGCCGGATCAATAATATGCAGCTTATTAATGCCGTGCACATACAGCTTGCCATCGTAAAACGCCGCCGTACCACTGCGGAAGCGGATGCCTTCATCGCTGCGTTTCCAGCGTAATTTACCCGTAGCCAGGTCATGTGCAAATAAATGATTCCAGTTGGAAGAGGTAACCAGGCAATCGCCCTCTATAGCCATAGCAGCCGGCGTACCTTCTCCCCCACTCCAGTCGTGGTTGGTCCACTTCACCGCACCGGTCAACAGGTCCAGTGCCTGCATGTATTTTCCGGCGCCGGTATAGTACACTCCTGCTTTTATTACTCCACCAGAATTATAGGAAGGTAAACTTTTCATCTCACCCGCATGTTGCCAGCGAAGCTTACCGGTAGCTGCTTCCAGCGCATAGGTAGTGCCTTCTGCATCTGTGGCTAACAATAAATGATCGCTGTAACTAATGCTATGTTTAATAGAATTTTTAGTAGGAAACCGCCATACTATTTTACCCGTCCTGGCATCCATCGCAGTAATACCGCAATGCTGATTACCTTCATCATCTATATTACCTACAAATACTTTTCCTTCCGCACATATGGGAGATGACTTCCACACATTGCCCCCGGTATTGGCAGACCATACCAGGTGTAATCCTTTAGGGTCGGTGGTTACGCCGCTCACTACACCAATGCGTTGTGCATTTTGTAATACTTCCGGCCATACCTGCCCGGTAAGTGCGGGCACTTTACTTTTTTCCAGAGAAAAAGTATCTCTTCTAAACAGGATATTGCCGGTACTGGTAGTCGCTTCTACCGTAGACGTGTATACGTTGTTTAACCAGGCTGCAGGAATTTCTTTGGTGGTAGCCCAGTTCCAGTCGGTACGCGGTTGCAATGGCAACTGTTTCAACAGCTGTCCTTTTTTACTGTACAAACTGAACAGCACCTGCCGTACATTGGCGGAGGTGTGATAAGTATTTACACTGATCAACAATTTATTACCGTCAAAAGCCACACCAGTGGCCGCAGGAGACACCTGCGTAATTTGATTGCTCACGTAGGTATAACGTCTTTGTACAGCTGAAATACCTGACTTATCTACTTCGATCGCATCAAAATTACTGGCAGAGTTATCTATACCTCCATCTGCTGCAGGCGCAGAGCAAAGCGAACGGATACCGGTATTACCGTGTGTATGAGCAAAATTGATATGCCAATGTCCATACACCCACGCCTTGAGGTGATGTTCATTCAGATTAATACTGTCCTTGCCCGCGCGGATCGCAAATAAAGTATCGTAAGTCAGCAGGTCGTGATTAAAAATGATAACCGGTTTGGCAGGATCTGTTTTTGCCAGGTCATTCTTTATCCACTGCAATACATCATCTACGGTGTAGGAAGGTTTATAATCCCCATACCACATAGGCGTTACAATAAAATGCGCCGGACCCGCTTCAAAAGAGTAAAACACGGGGCCAAACAACGACTCATACAGTGCTTCGCCGTAGGGGCCTTTTACCAGGTCATGGTTACCGATGCAGTAATATACCGGCAATCCCATGGTAGCGGTGTTCACTTGTTTCGCATGAAACTTCAAGCCCTCTTCATAACAAATATCCCCGGTATGCACGATGAAATCAGCATTTTCATTCTTTGCATAATCCTTTGCTTCGGTAATCCAGTTGTTGTACACACCTGTTTCCGTATCTGTCAATCTCACAAACTTCGCCTTACTTTGCTGCGCGTGGTTTACCGGCGTCAGCGCAAAATCATAAGCAGCTTTACTGCTGTCTGTTTTGATATAAAATGATTTCACAAAGCGATAGCCAGCCGGTGTGGTGATATATATAAACCTCACTTTTTGATGTGTTGGTAAAGAAAAATTACCCGCAGCATCCGTCGCCACTACCTGTAATCCATTGGATACCTTTACACCGGAAAGCCCCGCCTCTCCTGCATCGCAGGCGTCATTTCCATTTTTGTCTATAAATACTTTGCCTGAAAATCCCTGCGCCATTGCTGTTTGCGTAAACAGCAGCAACAGGAAAGCCCGTAATACCTGCTTATACATACCTGTCGTTGTTTTTAAAAATTCAACATGCTTTTAAATAGCAAAGGGAAGGCAATTGCCTTCCCTTTGCTATTTAAATACTTTATTACCAACCAAAAATCTGTTTCAGATTGTCGTTCAATGTGGTTTGATCCTTTGGAATAGGACGATAGTAGAATTGAGGTTCTATGAAGTTGCGACCAGCACGATCGGCCACAAACATAATATGTCCACTGGTACCATTCTCCAGGTAAAAATTATCGGTCAGGTAATAACGAGCCATATTTTTCTTCTTGTCCCAGGGGATATTAGCAATAGAGGAAGTATCTGTAGGCGATGGGAGGATGGCAATATCCGGGATGTTATCACCCGTCATATCCATGGCTCCGATTGCACGAACATACATTCCTTTCGGTGCTTCCTTCAGCAAATTACCTGCTTTCCATCTGTTCACATCATTGGCGCGTAATCCTTCGCAGGCCAGTTCTACTCTCCTTTCTCTTCTGATTTCCAGGATCAGGCCTTTATTAGCACCAATTACGTTGGTATACTCAGCAGCCAGTACAGGATCAATAGTAGCATTAGCAGCAGCCATATCCATAAGAGGCATGTTCACACGGGCACGCAACTTATTGATGGTGTTGGTAATATCCGTGGAAGTAATGGTACCCAACTCTGCTTTAGCCTCTGCATAGTTCAACAGTACTTCTCCCAAACGATAAATCGGTAAAGCAGTATAGTTCAGATCCCAACCTTTACGTAATGCCGGATCACGTGGGTAAAACTTCAGCTGATCATAACCGCCCAGATTGGGCTTGGCAACGTATGATACGTTATCCATGTTAATTGAAAACCCAGGGTAAGCAACGGTTTCAGCTAAACGCGGATCACGGTTATTAAAGGTACCCAGGAAATCAATTTTATCATATCCTGCAATATTGGTAAAAGGTGTACCATCTTTCATGAGATAGGTATTCACCAAACTTTGACTCAGCGACCATACCCAACCCAATACGGTATGGGTGTTATTACCAATTCCCAGTGAAGCCTGATAATCGCGCCACTGTATGATTTCAGAATTACCATCCAGTGTAGTGCTCACAAATAATGCGCGGTATGCTGCTGCACCGTTAGCAGAAGTATAAATATTGAATTTCCCACTGTTCATTACCTGCTCAGCAGCCCATGCCGCTTTTTCCAGGAACTTATTGGCACTGCTTTGCAAATTCAGCTCGCTATGATATTTGCGGAACGTACCTTCAAACAGGCAGAAACGGGACATCAATGTCAGTGCTGCATATTTATTTACGCGGGTACCGTTGCCGTCTTTTTCTTTCAGGTGATCTACCGCATATTGCAGATCATCCAGCACAGAGTCAGCTACCATCGCGCGCGGGTCCCGTCCTTTGTACATGGAACTATCTACATCCGACAAAGCATGACCATACCAGGGCACATCAGAATAGGTGGCTATTTTAGCAAAATAAAATTTCGCACGGAAATAGCGGGCTACGCCTGTATAATGTGCAATTTCTGCTGCATCTCCCTTTGTTTTATAAACATTATCCAGCATAAAGTTTACCCGGCGCAACTGATCCCAGTCGTCCCAACCGCCTATCGTATTGGGGGTAATACCGTTATGTACCAGTTTATCCATTTCGCTACCGGTATAGCTGGAGATGTTATCAGAATTGGCATCGTCATAAGGAGACGATAACTGACTATCATAAAACCCATTCACATAGGTATTGAGATCGGCAGGTGTATTAAAGAACGCGTCCGGAGAAATTTCCGTTTGCGGGTCACGCTGCAGAAAATCCTTATTACAGGAAGCTGCCGTAACACCTAATATAGTGAGTGATAATAAAAGCCACTTATTTTTCATGTTGCACATTTTAGAATTCATTAAAAGTTCAGGTTCAGACCACATGAATAGGTTTTCTGATAAGGATACAATGCTCCATCCAGTCCTTCCGGATCAATGTTGGCCTTCAGGTGAGACACCGTAAAGATGTTTTCTGCACTGAAGTAAAAGCGAACACGATTCACCTTGATCCGATCTGTCAGATTCTTTGGCAGTGTATAACCCAGCGTTACGTTCTTTAAGCGGGTATAGGCAGCATTCTGCAGGTAACGGGTTTGTGGTGCACCCAATTCTGTAGCATCTTCCGCGATGTATGATTTCAAACGTGGGAAATAACCATTGGGTGTTTCCGGTGTCCAGTGGTCCAGGTTATGTACCTGCACATTGGTCCACGGTTGCGCATAAACGCCCCAGAAATAGTGATTGCTGGCGCCAGGATACCAATCTCTTTTGCCAATACCCTGTATTAATGCCCGAAGGTCAAATCCTTTATAAGAGGCTGTCAGGTCTACGCTGTAAGGAAAGCGCGGGGAAGAATTACCAATGATTCTTCTGTCGCCTGGATTAGCAAGGGTATTATCACCGTAGTTAATTTTGCCATCATGGTTAAGATCTCTGAACTTCAGATCCCCTACATAGAAAAGATAATTCTGGTCATCAGAGCCTACAGCTGTTTGATCAGCATGATTTTTCAGCTCCGTTTCATTCTGGAAAAATCCTTCTGTTTCCAGTCCCCAGATATCACCCAGTTCCTGTCCGTTGTAATAGTTTCTGCTGCTGGAACTACCTGCATCATAACCGATCAGTGTACCTTTTGGATTAGCATAGCGGGTGATGAAAGAACGGCTGTCTGCGAGCAATAATTTCACACCATAGGTAAATGGATCTTTACCAATGTTAAACTGATCTCTCCAGCCCAAAGTCATTTCCCAACCACGGGTTTTTAAATCCGCCGAGTTAGTTCTGGGCGATGACGCACCGTATACATCGGGCAACTTCTGACTTGGTGCAAACATGCCAAGCGTATAGCGGGTATAACGGTCATAGCTAAACGATAATCTTTCTTTCAGGAAACTAACATCCACACCACCGTTCACCGTTTTAACCTTCTGCCAGGTATAGGTAGCTGTTACCGGTGTAGGATCATATACGGCTACCGGCAATTTACCATCCAGTATCGTAGATATATTACCCGTTGTCATTAATGACATATAACCATATTCTCCCCATTGCTGATCACCCAGAGATCCGTAGGAACCACGGAGTTTCAGGAAGTCGACGCCTGCCGCCTGTTTGATGCCGCTAAAGAATTTTTCTTTGGAAACCACCCATGCCGCAGAAGCGGATGGGAAAAAGCCCCAACGGTTATCAGCCCGGAAGCGGGAAGAACCGTCATTACGGGCATTCAGTTCAACAATGTAT
Organism: Chitinophaga sp.; assembly: GCF_036566945.1. Lineage (GTDB taxonomy): Bacteria > Bacteroidota > Bacteroidia > Chitinophagales > Chitinophagaceae > Chitinophaga. Next base: position 6,584 of record NZ_DATCVJ010000773.1, read on the forward strand.
TTATCATCAAAAATATAGTTCAAACGATAGTAAATACCTCTTACTGCCCAGTCATTAATGTGTTGCTGCTG
>NZ_DATCVJ010000774.1:0-1860 GCF_036566945.1 Chitinophaga sp.
TGATTAAGGAACATATAGATCAATGTTGAACAGTCGCCTCCGGTAACGTAAAGTAAAAACGACTGCCTTTATCTTCTTCACTATCTACGCCTATAATACCGCCCTGTGCTTCAATAAATTCTTTTGAAATAGCCAGACCAAGACCACTGCCTTTATGCCCTTTCATACCCGGCACCTGGAAAAATCGCTCAAAGATCCTGCCCCGGAAAGCTACCGGAATACCTTTCCCATAATCCTGTACCACAAAAGACACCATATCAGTGCCGGTAGTGCTTACCGCCAGGTCTACTGCCGCGCCATGCGCAGAATACCGGATTGCATTGGTTAACAAATTTACTAATACCCAGGCCGTTTTCTCCACATCTGCCAGCACTTTAGGTAAACTATCGGGAACATTTGTACGAATAACGACCTCGCGTTGGGCGGCCTGCTTCTGCACCGTGTCCATAGCGTATTGTACAATGTTTAACGCAGTTACGGGTTGCGGCTGCAACTGAATATTTCCACTCTCTACCTGCGACAAATCCAGCAGCTCGCTCACAATTTTTATCATGCGCCGGTTGTCCTGTTTAAGACTATCTACCAGCTCCTTTTGTTCTGTACTGAGTGTACCCGTTCTTTCATCTTCCAGCAACTTAATACTGAAATCAGATGCTGCCAGCGGGGTTTTCAGCTCATGGGAAATAGTAGCAATGAAATGCGTTTTAGCAATATCCTGCTCTTTGAAGCTGGTGATATTACGCAGTATCACTACATAGCCTATACGATTTTCTTCATGTTGTATGTCGGTCGTTTCTCTTGTGAAGAAACATTCTTTGCCATCCACTACAATTTTCAGCGGCGCATTTTCGGAGTTACTTACCAGGAAACGTAGCAGGTCGTTGCGTTTCGACACCTCTGCTGCGGGCTGTCCAATCAACTCCTTCTCCGACATATGCAGCAATTGCAATGCGGGCGTGTTGGCAAACAGAATAATATTATTGACATCAAATCCAATGGTGGCATCTTTCAAACTACCTATCACGGCTTCTGCCCGTTGTTTCTCAAACATAATCCGGGCAAGATTGCTGTGTTCATATTCATCGAGCCGCTGCGCCATGGTATTAAACGCCGTGGCCAGATCGCCAAATTCATCGCCGGAAGTAAAGTACAGCCGTTTGCTATATTGTTTATTGGCAATGCCTTTGATGCCTTCTGTGAGTGCATCAATAGGGTTGGCAATATATCCGGGAAAGTTATACACAAAAGTAAATCCCAGCAAAAAACAAACACCACTGATAATCGCAATATACATCAGTGCGTTGTCTGCCGTTTTCTTCACCTTCTCATTTTTACCAACAATAGCGGCCATGTTAAGGTCCATGATGGTATAAATACTTTTCTTAATAGCACTTACCTCGGTAGTGGTATCTTTTTGTAACAATTCAAAAATACGGGTCACTTCCGCGGTAGCATTCTTTTCACCCCGTTCTGTAACATTGGCCTGCTGTTTCCGCAGGTTACCTGAAAACACGGCCATGGCTGCCGCGCGATGTGCTGGCATATCTTCCAGCGCTACCAGCATATTCTTGGAATACTCCAGCGATTCGTAGTTATCCTTGAGAATAAATTTCGCCTTTTCGTTCAGGCGGTTCAGATAGTAGTAGCCGAGGATGCTCACCACCAACAACATGATGTAGAGGAACAATACCCCCAGCGTGATCTTTGTTTTTAATCTGAACGTACTCATGATAATATGATGATGTCGATATCGTTTGAAGAAAGCGTTTTTAATAACTGGTTAAACAGGTTTGTACGCAAAATGATACGGAAAAGACTGATATGCGGCTTTCCCATACAAATGGTAGTGACCCTTTTTTG
>NZ_DATCVJ010000775.1:0-3313 GCF_036566945.1 Chitinophaga sp.
CAAAATTGAAAAAGACTATGCTGCCAACGATCTTAAAATACTGGTAGCTAATGATTCCTCTGAATTTACGCTGGAATCTGCCGACTCCGTAATACATGACCTTATCCTGGCAGTAGCACTGGTGGCGGTGGTGATGCTGTTGTTCTTGCACAGTATCCGTAGTGCCTTGTTCGTGATGATTTCCATCCCGGCTTCCCTGATCGCTACTTTCATCGGTATGAAATTGATGGGCTTCTCCCTCAACCTCATGTCCTTATTAGGACTGTCGTTGGTGGTAGGTATCCTTGTGGATGATGCCATTGTGGTACTGGAAAATATCTATCGACATATGGAGATGGGTAAAAACCGTGTACGTGCTGCGTTTGACGGGGTAAAGGAAATAGGTTTCACCGTTACTTCCATTACGTTGGTAATTGTGGTGGTGTTTCTGCCGATTTCTTTAACGAATGAGCTGGTATCAAAGATCCTGCGTGAGTTCTGCGTGGTGGTAATGATATCAACTATGTTGAGCTTACTCTCTTCCTTCATGATTGTGCCGTTGTTGTCTTCCCGCTTTGGTAAGCTGGAGCATATCACCGGTAAAAACTGGTTTGAGAAATTTATTCTCTGGTTTGAAGCACAGTTGTCGAAGTTCACTAACTGGATGACAGACATCCTGAAATGGGCACTGGCTCACAAAGCGATTACGCTGATAGTGGCAATAGGCTTATTATTCGCCTCTTTTATGCTGTTGGGTAAAGGTTACATTGGTGGAGAGTTTATTCCAAAGGGTGACCGCGGACAGTTTATTGTGATGCTGGAAATGCCGAAAGATGCCTCTGTAGACCAGACTAACCTGGCCACCAGAACGGCGGAAAAATATCTGAACAAGAAGCCTGAAATCACCCGTATGATCACTACGGTAGGTCAAACCAGTGAAGATGGTTTTGGTAATGCGCAATCCACCGCTTATAAATCAGAGATCACGGTAATATTGGTAGATCCTGAAAAACGCAAGGATGCTTCAGATATTTATGCGGCTAAGATTAAGAAAGAACTGAAAGCCATACTCCCCGGTGTGAAAGTGAAAACCACAGATGTGAGCATCATGGGTACAGCCGAACGGGCGCCAGTGGAGCTGATTGTAATGGGTACAGAGCTGGACAGCGTGATGAACTACGCCAAGAGAGCGATGGATACCTTGAAAACGATCAGCGGTGCTACCGAAGTAAAACTGTCGGTAGAAGATGGTAACCCGGAGATCAATGTACAGGTGGATCGTGATAAGATGGCTGCGCTGGGACTTACACTGGATGCAGTGGGTGGAACCATGCAAACCGCTTTCAGTGGTACGGCGGATGATTCCAAAGTGAAGTTCCGTCAGGGAGATTATGAATATGATATCAACATCCGTTTCGATGATTTCAGCAGAAAGAATCTGGACGATGTATCTAATATACAGTTCATCAACGACAAAGGCCAGCTGATTAAGCTGTCGCAGTTTGCGGTGGTGACCGAAGGCTCGGGGCCTAGCCACCTGGAAAGAAGAGATAAAAATACCTCCGTATCTGTGCAGGCGCAGGTAATGGGTCGTCCTTCCGGTACGGTAACGCAGGAGTTTACCGCGAAACTGGCGAAGATGGGCAAACCTACCGGTATCAGTTACCTGTTTGGTGGTGATGCGGAAAACCAAGGTGATTCCTTTGGTACACTCGGTGCTGCATTGCTGATCTCCATTGTGTTGGTATACCTGATCATGGTGGCGTTGTACGATAACTACATTTATCCGTTTGTGGTATTGTTCTCTATTCCGTTGGCGATCATTGGTGCCTTGCTGGCACTGGCGTTAACAAACAATACGCTGAACATCTTTACCATCCTGGGTATCATCATGTTAATTGGTCTGGTGGCGAAGAATGCGATCATCCTGGTTGACTTTACGAACCAGATGAAAGAGCAGGGACAAACTACTTACCAAGCACTGATTCATGCCAATAACGCCCGTTTACGTCCTATTCTCATGACCACTATTGCGATGGTGATAGGTATGTTACCTATTGCGTTGGCAACAGGTGGTGTGGGCGCCATCAAAAATGGTTTAGCCTGGGCGATCATCGGTGGTTTGATCAGCTCCATGTTCCTTACCCTCATTGTGGTACCGGTGGTATACATGATAGTAGATAAGATCATGGCGAAGTTTGGTATGGGCAAGTTGTCATCCAAACGCTATATCAGACAGCGTATGGTGGCTTCTTATGAAGAAGTACCTTTAAATGAAATTCATTCGAATTAAAGATAAACGTTACAAACAGTGTAACAGTTGTAGGTTTAGGTAATAGCCGGGATAGTCATATCCCGGCTTTCTTTTTTCTTTGAAATTAACAAGTCATTCTTTCCTTTTCACATTCCATTTGAATTGGCGGCATATTACTTTTGTGAACATAAATGATCCTTATGAAAAAGTATATCCCCATTTTATCATTGTTCTTTCTTTCATTTGTTACACAGGCTCAAACTATTACGGGCCTGGCTTCTCCGGAAAGCGTGGTGGCTTATAAAGGCGGCTATTTTGTATCCGACATCGGCGCCAAACTCGAACCCACGGCCAAAGACGGTGATGGTGGCATCTCCTATATCAACAGCCATGGCAAGCTGCAGGATTTAAAATATTTTGATGATACGCTGAACGCTCCCAAAGGTTTGGATATCATTGGTGATGTGCTCTATGTAGCTGATATTGACCATCTGAGAGGATATAATATTACTACCCGCAAAAAAGTATTTGACCTGAACCTGGAAGGGAAAGCCATCCTGCTAAATGACCTGAATAAGGTAGATGACAGTTTGTTGGTGATAACAGACTCCTTTAAAGGCCAGGTGTTACTGGTAAATGTACATACCGCTGGCTGGTCTATACTAAAGGGAGATATTATTGTACCAAATGGTGTGCTATATGACGCACATAGCGACAATGTTTATGTATGCTCTATGGGTGCTGATTTAGACGGTACCGGTAAATTATTTTCAAAGAAGCTGCATGATGATGCCGCAGCTTTTGAACCGCTGGAGGGTACACCTGTAGGTCTTTTTGATGGTATTGTACAATTAGATGATCACCGTTTGTTGGTGTCTGACTGGATCACTATTAAAGATCCGGTGAAAGGGAATTTATATGTGTATGATATCGACAAAAAACAATACACTAAAATAGACGTAGCGCATGGTCCTGCAGATATTGCATTGGATGTAAAGAAGCATACTTTACTGATTCCGCAGTTGCTGGATAACAGATTGGAAATTATACCATTGAAGAAATTAGGGTTGTAAGCTTGGA
>NZ_DATCVJ010000776.1:0-7129 GCF_036566945.1 Chitinophaga sp.
TCGATCAGCGGAAAGGTGACTGATGCAAAAGACGGTTCTGCTCTCCCCGGAGTAACCGTTGTTGTCAAGGGGACAACAAGAGGTGTTTTTACTTCCGGCGACGGATCTTACAAAATCAGTGCAGACAACGGATCTGTACTGGTGTTCTCATTTGTAGGATACCTAACTAAAGAGTCGCCTGTTGGTAGCAGCAATGTGATCGATCAGTCGTTGGAGGCCGACAAAAAACAACTGGGTGAAATTGTAGTCACCGCAGTTGGTATTAAGCGTGATGAAAAAGCATTGGGTTACTCACTCACACAGGTAAAGCCTGATCAGATTCTGCAAAAGTCAGAACCAGATATGTTAAAAGGTTTACAGGGTAAAGTAGCGGGTGTAGATATCCGTGCTTCACAAGGTACCCCCGGTGCGGCTACGCGCATCAACATCCGTGGTAATACATCCTTCTTCGGAAATAACGAACCACTGATCATAGTGGATGGTATTCCATATAATAATGACCAGGTGACTACTTCCGCGCAAACCTCCGGTGGTGGTGCTTATTCAAGTGGATTGTCTTCTCTCGATCCTAACGACATTGCATCGATGAACGTATTGAAAGGAGCTGCAGCTGCGGCTTTGTATGGTTCAAGAGCATCCAATGGTGCCATTGTTATTACTACCAAATCTGGTGCAGCCGGCAGATCTAAGAAAGGACTGGAAGTAACCTACAGCTCTTCACTGGCATTTGAAAAAGTGGCCGGATTACCTGATTATCAGAATGATTACGGAGCAGGGTCTTTGTTTAATTATGCCAATGCCAATGGTTCCTGGGGTCCTAAGTTTGGCACCCTGGATTCAATTCCGGCATGGCCTGATTACCTGGGTGCCTATCCTGAATTATTTTCTTCCACAGGCAAAACGCCTTACAAGGCTTATCCCAATAACGTAAAGGATATCTTCAGAACGGGATCGGTATTTGAGAATTCAGTTTCCGCCAATGGTGGTGATGAGAAAAGTTCTGTGAGTATTACTGCTTCTTACCTGACCCAGGACGGTTATGTACCTTCTTCCAGCTTTAACAGAGCGAATCTGAGTATTGGAGGACAAACAAAACTAAATATGGGCCTCACTGTAAGCGGTAACTTCTCCTATTCCCGGAGTAACCAGCTGGGTAGCCCGTTTGGTGAAAACCAGGTAGATGGAGCCGCGTCTTCCTTTGCCAGAAACCTCTTCCTGGCCAGGAACTGGAACATTGCAGGTTTGCCATATCAGGATGCAAATAATCGTCCTATATCTCCCCTCGGTTCTCAGTTTGATAACCCGCTTTGGTCATTCAAACACAATACTATTACCACCAATACCGACAGGTATGTGGCAGGTATAAAGTTTGGCTACAATGTAGGAGATTGGCTGGGACTTTCTTACCAGATAGGAACCAATACCACCGACCTGTTCAGACGTGAGGTAACAGATATCGGTTCCCGCGCAGCGGAAGGATTAGGAAGAATTGTGGAAGATAATTATCAGTTCCAGGAAATAGAATCCAACCTGATTGCCACTATCACGCCGAAACTTAAGAACGAAGACTTTGACCTGAAAGCTATTGTGGGGCATAACGTTAACCAACGTACGAAACGCGATAGGCTGTTCCTGGGTAACGAAATTGTATCGCCAGGGATTTACACCCTTGATAATACTAAAACCGTGTTGCCTAACGGTGGTGTATATACGCAAAGAAGACTATGGGGTATCTTCGCCGATGTGGAACTGGGGTATAAGAACTGGGCTTTCCTCTCGGTTACCGGCAGGAATGACTGGTCGTCTACATTACCTTCCAATAACCGGAGTTACTTTTATCCAAGTGTATCCGGATCATTTATATTTACCCAGGCATTTAATCTGCAAAGTAAGGTGTTGACCTTTGGTAAAATCCGTGCCAGCTGGGCGAAGGTGGGTAGAGATGCCGATCCGTATTCTCTGCAGAATGTGTTTCGCTTAAATAGTCCGATCACGGGTGTTTCCGGTGTAATCCAATCGCCTACGGCGAACAATCCTAACCTGAAACCAGAGTTTACACGGGATTGGGAAGTAGGAACTACCCTGGAATTCTTTGACAGAAGAATAGGGCTGGATTTTGCCTTGTATAATAGAAAATCTTCTAACCAGATTGCACCCATCACACTTCCGGGATCTTCCGGGTTTACCCAGTTTTATGAAAATTTCGGAGAAATATCCAATAAGGGTATTGAAGTGGACCTGAATGTGATCCCCGTTAAAACCAAAGACTTTACCTGGACATTGCACTGGGTATTCACCAAAAATAAGAGTGAAGTGGTTTCGTTGTTACCCGGTGTAGACCGTATTCCGCTGTTCAACGTACTCACCGAAATCTCCCCTTACCTGGAACCAGGCAAACCTTTTGGATACCTGAGAGGCACCGTGGATTACCGGGATGATCAGGGCAATCTGCTGATTAATCCTGTTACTGGGTTGCTGATCAAAAATACAGAGCAGCAAATGATTGGGGACCCTAACCCTGATTTTAAAACAGGTATCAGTACTACTTTTAATTACAAGGGTATTTTCCTGAGTGCCTTGTTTGATCTGACCAGAGGCGGTGATATGTATTCTGTAACCACCAGTAGCCTGTTGGGCCGCGGTGTAACTCTGGATACCAAAGATCGCGAAACCGGTTATGTGATACCAGGTTATTATGGAGATGCGAATACCGGTAAACCTATTCTGGATAGTAAGGGAGATAAAATACCTAACACGACGAACGTGAGCTTGCGTGAAATGTATTTTGGAGAATCATTTGCCATCAACTCTGCTACAGAATGGAATGTGTACGATGCAACAGTATATACCTTCCGCGAGCTGGCTATCGGATATGATTTTCCTAAAAGCATGTTTAACAGAACGCCTATTGGCGGTTTAACGGTTACTTTAACCGGAAGGAACCTCTGGTATGTAGCGCCTTACTTTCCTAAACATACCAACTTCAATCCTGATACCAACAGCTTTGGTAATACTACCACGCAAGGGATTGAATTGTCCAGTGCTCCTACCACGCGTAGATTTGGTATCAATCTGAAAGTGAGTTTCTAAATTATGAACAAGTCAAAACCGGAATTTATGAAAAGATCGATCTACATGTTTTTAGGGATGCTGCTGTTATTGCCGGCGTGTACTAAAGACTTTCTGGATATAAATACGGATCCTAACTATGCGTCAAAGACTTCTGAGAACCGCTTGTTAACGGCAGCGGAGCAAGGACTTTCTTATTCGTTAGGATTTACCAATGATAACAGGGGGGCGCGCGGATTAACCGAAGTGCTATCTGTATATATGCACCAGGTATGTGTGCGGGAAAGCCCTGATCAGTACGGTGCAGATGGTAATGATATAAATATTACCGGTTCCTGGACAGATATGTACAGCAGCTCACCGGCACAAGTAGGCTCCGATATCCTGGGTACTTTACAGAACATAGAGACACTTATTTCTCAGGGTACCACCAATGGAAATTTGGTATATGTTGGGATCGCAAAAATTATAAAAGCATATGCGATCAGCCAGTTTGTAGATGCTTTTGCAGATGTACCGTATTCTGAAGCAAATAAATTTTTATCGGCAGGTATCCGGTATCCCAAGTACGACAAAGGCGCGGAAATCTATCCTCAACTATTTGCGTTGCTGGATGAAGGGATTGCTAATTTAAGTGCGGATGCACCTAACACGTTGGTGCCCGCAGGAGATGACCTATACTATAATGGAAGCACCGCGCGATGGGCAAATCTGGCACGCACTATCAAGCTGAAGTTGTATAACCAGGTTAGACTGGTACAAAATGTTTCCAGCCAGGTAGCTGCACTGGAAGCGGAAAACAAAATGATTGGCGCCACCGGAGAAAGTTTTATGTTTACCTATGGAAGAGGAACTACACCGGACGACCGTAACCCTGGCTTCAACGATTATTTTGCCAGTCAGCGTTCCCACTACATGAGTCCCTGGTTTTATGAAATTCTGAAAGGATATAATAAAACTATTTTCACAGGAAACCCTGACCCCAGGTTGCCCTATTATTTTTACGACCAGTTACTTTTTGATGAGGAGGCACAGAACAGCACCGATTACAGAGATAGTAGTTTTGTTGCCATTCCTTTTGGCTCGGTAAGTGTTAATCGTGACTTTTTACAGGATGAATCGATGACCATGTTTGGCATTTATCCGGTAGGTGGACGCTATCAAAGTGATACTGCTTTCGTGGATGCCAGTTTAGCTACAGGTGCAGCACCATTCAGGATGCTGACTTATGCTGACAGACTTTACATCGAGGCGGAGTTAATGATTTCAGGCGTATTGCCTGGAGATGCCAGAGCGAAGCTGGTAGCAGCAATGGCCGAGTCATTTGTACAGGTTGATTTCGTAGTGGCGCTGGCTTCAAAGCAGTCGGGAATACCGCTGCTGGCGACAGGTAATACCGCCGTTGAGGAGTATACGGCAAAAGTTTTGGCCGCTTATGACAATGGAACAACTGCGAAGAAACTTGAAATCATTATGACACAAAAATGGATTCAGAGTTTTGGTAACAGCGTAGATCAATATGCCGATTACAGAAGAACCGGTTATCCCATTCTTTTTGATCCAAACAATAGGACGATGGCTCCGAATGGCAAATTGCAGCCACCATTGAAAGGTGATCCGACTATTGCTGGTAACCAGGCGGCTATTCCCGTACAATTAAGTGTAGGCTATCCATTGTCACTACCATGGAGCGCACTTGATTTGAACGTAAATAAAAATGCACCGGCGCAAAAGTTACCTGCCAGTTATCCGGTATTCTGGGATAAGTAAGAACTGATTTTTTATGCAGATAAAAAATATTGCTATGAATAGAATAACAGCTTTTATAATAATGATTCTGGTGAGTGGCGCCATCATGACAGGATGTAAAAAAGATAATGCCAAACTCCCGTCTGATCTGAAAAAAGCATCTGTACCACTTGTGAAAATTGAGGATGGCTCCAGTGAAACCATTCAAAATATTGCCACATTTCAAGGGAAGTTTAGTGTGGGCCTTTATTTCGCCAATGATGAACCTCCAAAGAAAATGGATGTGGTAGTAGCATTTAAAGGCGACTATACCAAGGTGAAAGTATTGAAGGCGGATGTGACTACCTATCCTTCTTCTTTTACGGTGACTGCACAGCAGCTGTCGGCGCTTTTTGGTATGGATGCCAACACATTGAAAACAGGTGATTTTTTTGAAATAGGCGTGGATGTATACATGAATAATGGATTGGTGGTACCTATATTTAATAGCGTAGCGAATCCATACGGTCCGGATGGTGCTAATTATGCTGGTCAAAGTCTGGAAGTTATCTATACTGTGGAAAGATAACGGTTACGTATACACGAAGTTTAGTAAGCTATCCTCCATAAAAAAACCTCACTGGTATTATTCCAGTGAGGCTTTTTTTATGAAGATGAATACCTTATTTCAGTACCTCTCTTAACTTCTCTTCCAGCGCGGGTCCTCTCAGATTTGAAGCAATGACTTTGCCCTGAGGATCCAGTAAGAAGTTAGTAGGAATAGCATTGATGCCATACAACGGCACCACCGCAGAATCCCAGAATTTAAGATCGCTTACATGGTTCCAGGCAAGACCGTCTTCTTTGATCGCCTGTTGCCATTTATCTTTTGTTTTATCAAGAGATACGCCTAATACGGTGAAATTTTTGCCTTTATATTGTTGATAAGCTTTCACTACGTTAGGGTTTTCCTGGCGGCAGGGACCACACCAGCTGGCCCAGAAATCAACGAGTACATACTTACCACGGAAAGAGCTCAGACTGATCATTTTGCCTGTTTGATCAGGCAAGGTAAAGTCGGGTGCTACCTGACCTACTTTTACCGCAGATGGTTCTTCACCGCCAGCAGCATCACTGCCACCACCTTGTTGCTGTGATTTTTCCAGTTCGGCTATTTTATCTGTCATACTTTTTACCAGCGTATTCTTAGGGAAACGTGTAGTAAGATTAGTGATGACTTGTTTGTGTGCTACGATTTCTTCTCCATTTCTTACCTGGCTAATGGCAAATACTGCGTTGGCAGGATTTTTTGTTTTATCGGCCATCAGGAAGAAGCTATTTTCAAAATCCTTTTCTTTTTTCTGAAGTGCAACCAGTTTCGGCTGAAACGCGCTATCGGGCAAGGATCCGTGAAGACTATCCAGTTGACGCATTTCTGCCGTGAGCGAAATGGATTGTTTGCTGATATCTCCCAGGAACTGTTGCAGTTCAGTAGTAGGTTCAGAACCAGTTACTTTGATGTCTTCCAGTTTGTCTATGTCGCCATCTATTTTCATATCGCCGGCATCGAGTGCCAGCAATACAAATTTGCCGTTATCAAAGCGAATGCGGTACAGGCCCTGTTCTGCGACCATGCCTTTCAGGGAAAATTTTCCACTGGCATCTTTAACATTGGTAGAATCCACCACTTTTACATTTTCCAGTGTCAATTCTTCCAGTACAACCGGGCCTAAGGGCAGATTGCTAAAGTGTCCGTCTATCTTAAACTCACCCTTCTCCGTTTGTCCGGCACATCCTGCCAGAAAAGCACCGGCGGAAATCCATAATAAGTATTTTTTCATGCTGCTATTTTTTTGAACATTCATCTGACCAATGCTACTCAATATAGGTTAATTATCCTTAATGCTGTTTTAGCCTTTAAGCTTTTCGGCCAGTAATTCGTTGGTAAGACGCGGATCAGCCTTGCCTTTGGAGAGTTTCATGACCTCTCCTACAAACAATGACATGAGCCCTTTTTTGCCACCTTTAAAGGCGGCTACTTTATCCGGATATTTTGCGAGTACTTCATCAATGATGGGTGAAATGTTATCGGCATTATTGTCCTGCAATAAATTGAGCCTGGTAGCTATTTCCATTGGGTCGGCGGGCGACTGTATCATTTCCGGCAGTATGCGGGAAGAGGCGATAGAGAAGCTTACTTTCCCGGCATCCGTTAAAGTGATGAGCGCGGCCAGTGCAGCCGGTGTTACCGGAAACTGACTGATTTCCGCTGAATTTTCATTGAGCCAGGATTTAACCGGTCCGAGCATCCAGTTGGCGGCTGCTTTATACT
>NZ_DATCVJ010000777.1:0-20559 GCF_036566945.1 Chitinophaga sp.
GGTAGCAGATGCCTGCTTTTACCGGTTAGGCGTACGCAATGAAGACCGGGGCATTATGTCCGGTTTACATACCGCTACTTTTGATGCCGATGAAAAAGCGCTGGAAACTGGTGCTGGACTCATGTCTTACCTGGCACTCAAAACGTTAGGCAATTAGAAAGGTGTTGTTTACACGCTTAATAACCGGCTGTTTTTTGTTAACAGCCGGTTAACAGTCGCCAATTCCATGCATTCACATGCCAATATCATGCGTTCACGGAATAAGCTGTTGAACTAACGGAGATGAGTATATCTTTGGTTCAGGTTTTTCATAGGATATGGTTAAAATATTAAAGGGGAGGTATTCTTACCACCCCTTTTTTTATGCATAGAACTCCCGGCCCCACAGTATTTCCACGGCATCTCCTTTTGTCTTTTAAGTGTGCATTTTACCACTGCTCTTTTGTTAAGCACCGGTTAACAGCCGTCAATTTCATGCACTCACGGGTTAATATGATGCGTTCACGAAATAAGCGATTCAACTAACGAAGAGGTGTATATCTTTGGTTCAGGTTTTTCATAGGATATGGTTAAAATATTAAAGGGGAGGTATTCTTACCACCCCTTTTTTTATGCATAAATGATTTCCCGTATTTTTGAATCATGCAAAAAATTCTGTTAATAGGAGATCTTCAACAGTTGCAGGAAAATATAGGGGAGTTGTTATTGCTTCACCAGTACGAGGTAGTGCTTGCCCCCAATGGTAAAACAGGCATCACCATGGCAAAGGAGCAGCATCCGGATATGATCCTCTGTGAAATGAATATGAAGGGGATTGATGGGCTGGGGGTACTGGGGAGCATTCGTAAAGATCCTTTGCTGGAAAAGGTACCCGTTATTTTTCTGGCAGATAAATACAATGCCCGTTTGTTCAGGGCAGCGATGAACCAGGGCGCGGACGATTGCCTGATCCGCCCATTCTCCAATAATGATTTATTGCTGACAGTAGAAAACCGCCTGCAACGATACCAGTATCAGACAGCCTTGCCAATGCCCGGTCATTCGCCGGAACAGGACCATGACCTCAAACGAATGATCCGCGAGTTCACAGAAAACCGCAATACCATGCGGCTCGCACCCTATGAAACAATTTATAAGGAAGGAGGAACACCGCGTTACCTGTATTATATCCTGGAAGGCAAAGTGAAAACTGTTAAAACACATGAAGACGGGAAAGACCTGGTCATCGGGCTTTATAAGAAAGGAGATTTTTTTGGGTATGTAGCGATGCTCGAAGAAACGCCCTACAAAGCAACGGCAATTGTGATGGAAGCCGCAGAAATAGTATTGATACCCCGTAAGGATGCCGAAGAAATATTTAATCGTACCCCATATATCATCACCCGTTTTGTAAGAATGCTCGCGCAACATCTTACAGAAAAAGAAGAGCGGTTGGTAGGCATTGCCTATGACACACTACGCAAAAAAGTGGCCAGTGCGTTGGTGCATCTCCGTAATAAATACCAACAACCGGAAGTAGAAAAGTTTGTGATCAATATTTCCCGCGAAGAGTTGGCCACCGTTGCCGGAACCGCCACAGAATCACTGATACGCACGCTGAGTGATTTTAAAAACGAAAAGCTGATTGCTATCCGTAATGGAAGTATTACGTTGCTCGATGCAGGTAAACTCGAAGATATCGCTTTCCGTTAACGCAAAAACCGGTACACTGTTGTATACCGGTATGCAGGCACACCTGCACCAATCCCGTTGCCTTTCTTCTTCACTGGCAGGTAATACCATTTATCTATCAACGAGCGATTTCTCCGTTAGTAAGTACTTTTTTTGTAGTAATTCCCGCCTCCCGGAGGAGGCGGTGCATACTTTATAGGATGCTGGTTAAGCCGTGATTCATTCAGGAATAACGCCATTATTGATGGCTTTTCTGCTAGTGTTTATATTCCTGTTTTTGTGGGTCGCATATCGTCGTTTCAATCTCACTTCACAAAATTACACCGGAGGAGAGAGGTGCGGAATGACAGGCGTCAGGGAGGGGATGATTTTGGTCAGGGGGCGCGATTTTTTGTCTTTGTACAGGATTATACTGATTTGATGATCTTTTTTTAAGCTCATAAAATGGAAAAGGAAAAAATCAGTATAATCCTGTACAAAGACAAACTACGCTTCGTTCAGCAGAAATTAATATATATTTTTTTCGCATTGCGAAAGGAAAAAGAATGTTATTTATCTTCGCGCCCTATGTTGACAACTTCAAACGCCATCGATATTATCATTCCTACTTTCCGGTTGGATGAGCAGTTTTTGTTACCACTGATTCAATTGCCTAAACCCGGTGGCTGGAGGTTTACATACTATGTAGTGGTGGATAATCCAGCTGTGAAGCCAGGTAAGGAAATACTTCGTTTGGCGGAAGAAGGGGCCATACAGTTGTTTATTAACCCGGAAAACTTAGGCGCAGCAGAGAGCCGGAATAAAGGGATTAATGCGGGAAATGGCGACTGGATGCTGTTCCTGGACGATGATATTGTAGCGGATGAGGATTTACTTTTTCAATATGTAAAGGCCATTGAAGCCCACAGAGCGGCGATAGGATTTATTGGGTTGACTGATTTTCCTGCGCCGGTGAATACTTTCACACGGGCATTGACGGCGGCGGGTCTGACCACCATTTTCACGATTGCCAACAGGACAGAGGAATTTGTATGGGGCGTTACTGCCAATATGATGTACAATCGGGCTGCCATGCAGGAGTTACGTTTTTCCACCGTTTTCCCCAAAAATGGTGGTGGAGAAGATGTGGATCTGCCGGCGCAGATTTGTTTGCGTAACAATGCCCGCTTTATTTGCGTAAAAGAAGCGCGTGTCACGCATCCGTGGTGGAATGACGGACAGCCGCATTACAAGCGTTTTGAACGTTATGGAGAAGGCATGGCGTTATTGCTGCCCCGCTTCAAACAGTTTACCTGGTATGCCTTTCCCAATCCCGTAGAAGGCATGTTGCTGGTGCTATTGAGCGCCCCTTTATTTTTTATTTACCTGAGCTGGCAGAAATGGCTGATATTATTATTGGCGGTTCCATTGATTGATATGGTGATCAATTATATCAGGGCCTCTGGTATGGGCTTTAAAGAAATAAAAGCAGGGTATTATATGACACTTCTCAGATGCAGCAATGAGTGGGGGATGTTTAAAACGCTGTTGACACACGGAAAGCTGGATTATTTTATGAAGCGTATTAATATTGATTTTACGCGTCCCCGGCATTTCCGTACTAACCGCTGGCGGATTATTAAACTGGTGATCTATATTGTATTGCTGGCGGCATTGATCTTTTAGAGAAAGCAAATTTATATCTGCGTTTTAATAAAGGGGATATACTTTTTAAGGTAGATAAGATTATAATTTATCTTTTTTGTGCTGCATACCATTTTACCATCTTCTCCAAAATCTCATTAACAGTATCCATAGGGATATCTTCGAGAGGATTGATGAGCAGTATTTTCATACGGGCCCTTTTTTCTACTTGTAACAGGGGATGTGTAATATGTTTACCTTCTACAATGCCCAGGTAAGGTTGTTGTAATTGTTTATGTGTCCAGAGGTAGCAGCACATTTTGCCATCGTAGCAATAAAATGGCATCCGGTATTTCCAGGCTTCTGTGATGTGGGGATTATATTGGAGCAGGTGTGCTCTAAGGGCGAGCAGACAGCCTTTGGCGGGTTCCGCTTTCGATTCAAACCAACCATCGATGTCGCGCAACATAGTTTGTTTTTGCTAATGAAATTACGAAATCCGGGTAGTTAAATATTTTTTTTGGTATCTTTCTTTCTCGCTACGCCCGCGTTATCTAAAAGACCCTACATGAAGAAAGTGCTGGTACCGTTACCCGATTATGGCTTTGATCCCACTGAAGCGGCCATCCCCTGGTTACTGTTAACCACAAAGGGATACGACGTACAGTTTGCCACACCCAGCGGATATAGCGGTATGGCGGATATGCGAATACTGAGAGGGGAGCAGCTGGGCATCTGGAAATGGTTATTGCAGGCCCGGAAAGATGCGGTAGTGGCTTATCACCAGATGTCTAACAGTGATGCGTTTTGTAATCCCTGTAAGTATGAAGATATTCAGGCAGATGATTTTGACGCATTGTTGTTACCTGGCGGTCATGATAAAGGCGTGCGGCCTTACCTGGAATCTGCTGTGTTGCAACAGCAGGTAGCCCGTTTCTTCGCAGAACAAAAGCCGGTAGGTGCTATTTGTCATGGTGTAGTGCTGGCGGCCAGAAGTAGAGCCGCGCAAACAGGACAATCGGTGTTGCATTCCTATAACACTACCGCCTTGTTACAATCACAGGAATTCGCGGCCTATCATCTCACAAAATTATGGCTGAAGGATTATTATCTCACTTATTCCACCACCGTACAACAGGAGGTGACAGCCTGTTTAAGTGATGCCAGGCATTTTATAAAAGGACCCATGCCCATGCTCAAAGATGATGCACATCACCTGAACCGTGGTTTTACGGTGCTGGACCGGCACTACCTGTCGGCCCGATGGCCGGGTGACGCATATCGCTTTTCCACGGAGTTTCTGAAACTGCTGGATGCCTGAGTTGTTCCTGTTCGCCTGTCAATTCGCCACTACCCTTTATACCCCTGCTTTGCTAATACATGGTTGCTTACCTGTAGGTTATCAGCTCCTGCTCATCGGCCGCATTGTTGTAAATTTGCGGGAACGAACCAATATAACCGTCTGAAGTATGAGTAAGCATGGATTAAAAACGCCGCTGTCAGTATTAGACCTGGCGCCGGTATTGGAAGGACAAACGCCCGCAGATGCATTTCGCAACAGTTTGCTGCTGGCACAACAGGTAGAAAAATTAGGATATAAGCGTTTCTGGATGGCAGAGCACCATAACATGGTGAGTGTGGCGAGTTCTGCTACAGCCGTATTGCTGGGCTATATTGCCGGCGGTACCAGTACCATCAGGGTGGGTTCCGGTGGGATCATGTTGCCCAACCATGCACCGCTGGTGGTAGCCGAACAGTTTGGTACCCTGGCTTCACTTTACCCCAACAGGATTGACCTTGGATTGGGCAGGGCGCCGGGTACGGACCAGGTAACCGCCCGTGCATTGCGTCGCGACCGCCTGGCTGCCGGCAGTGAATTCCCCGAACAGGTGCAGGAATTACAACAATATCTCTCTTTTGATAATCATACCGGCCCCGTAAGGGCTATTCCGGGTGAAGGACTGGATATTCCCATCTGGATACTGGGTTCCAGCACGGACAGTGCTTACCTGGCCGCCGCCATGGGATTGCCTTATGCTTTCGCCAGCCATTTCGCCCCCGCACAATTGCATGCTGCCCTCAGTATTTACAGGAAAAATTTTAAGCCATCTGAATTTTTACAGGCACCGTATACCATGGCTTGTGTCAACGTGATTGCTGCTGATACAGATGCTGCCGCCAATCGTTTGGCCACCTCCTTTTACCAGTTGTTCCTCGGTATTATCCGTGGCCGCCTGCGCCGCATGGGACCTCCGATTGACAGCATGGAAGGGGTATGGAACGAATATGAGGCCGCCCATGCACAACAAATGCTGGCCTGCTCCTTTATTGGCAGCTCAGATACCGTACAGCACGGATTACAGCAGTTCCTGAACGACACAAAGGTAGATGAGGTGATGGCCACCGCACATATTTATGATCAGGCAGACCGCCTGCATTCCTATGAATTGTTGCGGAAATTATCTGATAATCTGGTGTAAGAGAATGTTTTCTGAACAATCATAGGTCGCTGTGTGTTAGTGTTTATAGAAGGTTTTAATCTATAAATTCTGACGTATGAATTTTCCCTCTGCAAAGCAATATATTGCTGTACTGATGGTTTTTTCGATGCTGCTTTTGTCGGCATCCCTTTTCGCACAAAGAGGAGGACGGGGAGAGCGCCCCGGCGGTCACCAGGCTGCGCCCTCAAGGTCGGCCAGTCGTCCTGCACAGGCAAGGCCCGCCAGTCGCCCTGCGCAAAAGAAGCAACCGGCCGCTCGTCCTGCGAACCGGCCCGCTAGTCGCCCTGCACAAAATAACAGGCCCGGACAGTCAGCCAGACCTGCCAATAACCGTGTTAATACGGCAAACCGGAATAATGGCCGGAATAACAATATAAACCGGAACAATAATAATAACCGCAATAATAATGTGAACGTTAACCGTAACCGCAATAACAACGTTAACGTTAATCGTAATAATAACATCAATGTAAACCGGAATGTGAATGTACACCGGAATGTAAGGGTGGTGGGGCGTCCGGCCTACAGGGTATATCCGGGTCGTTATAGTTATCGTTACCATCCGTACCATCCTTATGTTGGCTGGGGACCCGTTTGGCATCCGGTTGGATTTGTACTTGCTACGCTGGCCACCACAGCGATCATTGTATCTATTCATGATCAGAAGTATCATTACGACCAGGGCGTGTATTATTCACCTGCGCCTTCCGGTGGCGGCTATACGGTAGTACCGGCTCCAATGGGAGCAGTGGTGACTACCTTGCCTTCAGGATATAAGATGGTGCCTGCCGGCGGTAGTAATTACTATTATTATGGTGGCGCCTTTTATTCAAAATCAGGTTCCTCTTACACGGTAGTAGAGCCTCCTGAAGGGGCCGTGATTACGCAAATACCTTCCGGCGCAACAGAACAGGAACTGGATGGAAAAAAATATGTGGTGTACAATGGCACCTACTATCAGCCGTTTACCAATAGTGATGGTACCAATGCTTATGAAGTAGTGGCTGCGGAATAATATTCCCTTTAAAGAAACACCTGAACAAACATTCAGGCAGATAACCGGTATGGTTATCTGCCTGAAAACAGTGATAAGAACCTCTTGTTATAGTAAAAGAAAAGCTACCTGGATTTGTTCTGGTAGCTTTTTATTGTAGGAGAGCAGTTACCTCCCAAAAGCAAATGTTTGTATCTTTATAAAACGGGGTTGTCAGGTGGCAGCTCAAAAATCAGACTATGATTCAAACAATGCGAACAGTTATAACCGGTACTGGTAGCTTCATTCCTGCGAATAAAAAACTAAATAATGATTTTGTAAATCAGGAATTCTACAGTGACCGACAAGAGCGTATACCTTCAGAAGGGGCGGATATAGTCCGCAAATTTGAAGAGGTAACAGGTATTTCTGAACGCAGGTATGCAGATGTAGATATGAATGCTACGGAGATGGCCGTAGCAGCTGCTATAGCAGCAATTAAAGATGCAGGTGTGGACCCTGAAACGCTGGATCAGATTATCCTGGCGCATAATTTTGGAAATGTTTTAAAAGATACCATACAGTCGGATGCCGTGCCTTCACTGGCATCCAGGGTGAAACAGGCGTTGGGCATCCGCAATCCGGCCTGTATTCCATACGATGTGTTATTTGGTTGCCCCGGTTGGATACAGGGTTTAATTCAGGCAGATGCTTTCTTTAAAGCTGGTCTGGCAAAGAAATGCCTGGTAATAGGCACCGAAACCCTGAGTCGTGTGATTGACCGCTACGACCGTGACAGCATGATTTTCAGTGATGGCGCAGGAGCGGTGATAGTAGAAGCATTGGAAGACGGGAACAATACATCCGGTATTATCAGCGCCAGTGCACAGTCTTACGCCAATGAGGAGTTGAACTATATTTATATGGGCATGTCCTATGCGCCCGATTCGGATAAGCGTATCCGTTATATCAAGATGTTGGGCCGTAAGGTATATGAGTTTGCCCTCAAACGTGTGCCGGAAGCCATGAAAGACTGTCTGGATAAAGGAAATATCCCTATCAGCGAAGTAAAGAAGATCTTCATTCACCAGGCCAATGAGAAAATGGACATTGCCATTATCAAGGCTTTCTATCTATTATATGACATAAAGGATATACCCGCCGATATTATGCCGATGAATATTCATGTACTGGGCAATAGTTCTGTTGCCACGGTGCCCACCTTATACGATATGGTGAGAAAGGGGGACATCCCGAACCAGTCGGTGAAAGCAGGGGATGTGATCCTGTTTGCATCCGTAGGGGCGGGCATGAATATTAATGCCATTTGTTACCGCGTATAGTTATCGTATAAGCGTTACCGTTCCTTTTCTGCTAAAGCGTCTGCCAGTGTAATCTGCTCCCTGCACCATCCAAACATAGGTGCCGGCAGGAGCGGGTTGGCTTTGCCAGTTACCATCCCAACCACCGGGAAGGTCGGCGCTGCGGTATACTTCCTGGCCCCAGCGGTTCCAGACACAGAAGAAATCCAGTTTAGGCACCCCGGCAGCGATGACGCGAAAGATATCATTCCGTCCATCGTTGTTGGGGGTAAAGGCATTGGGTACATAAAACTCCGGGCCTTCATACACCTTCACGTTGAGGTAGTCCTCATCGTGGCATCCTTCCGGTGAGGTGAGGGTGAGGCGATAGGTTTGGTCTTTATGTAAAACCGCGACAGGGTTGGGGATATAAGGATTGGTCAGACCAGTAGCCGGCGACCAGTTGTATTGTAAACGCGGATCGTTCCATTGCGATTGCAGTTGCAGCGGTTGTCCGTTGGCTACAATGGTATCGGCGCCGGCGCGTGCATAAACGGCGGTTACGGTTACCGGAACGTTTGCTACGGGTGACTGACAACCATCCACACTTGTGGCGTATAGGCGTGCAGGATAGTATCCTGTATCTGCATATTGATAAGTGGCATTTTGTTGCAATTGTGTTTCACCATTGCCCAGGTCCCAGTGCCATTGGCGGATAGGAACGTTGGGTGTAGTATTGGTCGCCTGAAAAGCGGTGGTAGTACCGAGACAAACATTTTCACCCGTAGCGCTGACCTGTGGTGTGTTGCTGACCAGTATTGATTTGGTGAGGGTGCTTCCGCAGCCTTGTGCAGAGGTGACGTTGAGTTGTATTTGCCGGGAACCGGGTGTGGTATAGGGAGCAGTTGGCTGGGCACCGGTGGCCGTCGTACCGTCTCCCCAGTCCCATTCCCATTTTTGGAGGGAGCCCACCGTAATGGTAGTGAGATCGTTCATTTGCATTTGCGAACCCAAACAAAGTGGATTGGGTCCGAAGTCGACTACCGGGTACGCCCCCACGATAAAATCGGCTTTCAGGGTATCTGATTCGCAGCCGCTGTTATCTTCAATCACCAGTTTCACCGCATAATGTCCTGCCGCCGGGTATACATGTGAAGGAGGTTGCGGGGCGGTAGAAAAGGTCCCATCTCCCAAATCCCACCACCAGCTGGTGATGGCACCAAAGGAGCTGGAATTGTCTTTAAACTGTATAGGCGTGCCATCGCAGAACACTTGTTGCGGATTAAAATTAAATTCCGGCCGAAGGGCTGCACAAAACTGCTGGACGTTGGAGCTACCGCCGGTAGAACCGGCAAAACCCCAGAAAACATTGGGATCTCCGGCGAAGATATCATTTACCAGGTCTTTATCGAGTGTGAGCCGTAATTCATTATCTACGCTCACTTCCAGGTGTTGTAATGTCGCGTCCCATTTGATGCGGAAGAGATGCCACGCGCAGTCTTCCACGTTATCATTATCCTTCAGCACCGTCACGGGGCCCGCCAGGTTGCCGATGCTGTTATGATCAGACAGACCATTCATTTGTATGGCCAGGTGATCGTAAGGAGGATCGTTTTCATCGAAATTCTGCCAGGTATCTATCAGTACGCCGAGGGAAGGAGCGATGCCTTTAAAGCCCAGCCCCTGCCCGGTGGCGCCGAGATTAGTTCCTTTTGTTTGTAGTATAAATCCGATGCCATCGGCGCCGGTGGCGTCTTTACAGCCGAGATTTACATCAAATACATAGTTGAAAGACTGGTTAAGATTGATTTTATTTTTATTCCAAACGGTGCCGCTGGCGGTTTGCTGATCTGGTGTGAGCACATAGCAGTTGCAGGTACGCTGGGTAGCGGCACCATTGAGTATGTATGGTAACTGCGTTTGACCTGTTAGCCGGGAATGCAGCAATCCGAGCAGACAGTAGATCAGGCATAGTGTTCTTTTTATCATGTCAGGGAGCCAGGCAGCGGGACAGATTGCCATTGACAAGTTACATTCTTACCCATTAAGATCAAAGCATAATTATTGGGATACATTTGTTTTTGCCTTAGTTTTGCCGCGACCCAAAGTGACGTTGAAATGCAAATAACAATCCGTGTAAAACAACCCGGCAGGAAACATGCAATAATAGACCGGCAATTGCTGGAAGTGGAAGACCTATCCGACCAACCTTCTCTCCGGGAATTGCTGGTGGCGGTAGTAAAACAGCAGGTGACTGCCTATAACAATAAACCACTGGAAAAAAATCTGTTGCCCTTCCTTTCTGCGGAGCAGATAGAAAAGGGTGTTGCCAACGGAAAAGCAGGATTTGGCAGCATTTATAATGAAAACAGGGCCGACCCTCAGAAGGCGGAGGATACTGCATTACAGGCATTTGAAGACGGCCTGTTTGCCGTATTTGCCGGAGACGAAGAAATCAAGAAATTAACCGATAAATTTTCGTTGAATAGCGATACAGTTGTTACTTTTGTAAGGTTAACCTTTCTCGCCGGAAGCATCTGGTAAAGAAGCATTATTTTAACCCGTTACCCACAGCAAAGACCTTTATTATGGACGCAAAGCAATTCCTGGCCACCCGGGAAATCCCTGATTATTTGAAAAAAATGACCGCAGAACTGGACAGCATCTGTTCCGGAAAAGCCACTCACCCGTTGTTAACCAAAGACATGGCAGCACTGGCATTGCTGTTTATTCATGAATCGCCGGATGAAAACCGTAATGACGGTGATTATGGTTACCGCAGACAGCTAACTTACAAGAGTACGCGATATGATCGCATCGCCGCCCTGTTGCCCGCCGGTGAATGGAGTGACCCCGCTGCCTGGAATTTACTGCTGTATATTTTCGGTGAAGACAAAGCGCCTTATATAAAACATGCCTGGGAGCGCATCCCTTTTCAGATGTACCAGAGTGGCTCTTATCGCAGGTCGTTTACCGCGCCGCACGACCGGGAAGTGTATTTTGTAAACCAGCTGAACTTCATGGTACTGGCGATGCCACAGGCTTACCAGGTGACATACGAGGGCGGTATGAAAGTGAGTAGTTTTGATTTGAGTATAACTGAACAGGTGCGATATGATCAGACATTTCAGAGCAGTAACCTGTTCCGGATCTGGTCTGCCGCCATCGATATGGGCCATACGGAAGTATTGTCGCTGATGGAAGATATCATTTTCAATAAAGATGAGATCGGGAAAGTAACACGTTCCATCATTAAAGCATTGCTGAACAGTGACAAGGAATCTGCGTGGGCATTGGTGGAAAAGCTGCTGCTGGCGGCACAGCGACAGGAAGGCTTGCGGCAAACTATCCTGGAAGCGTTGGATGAAACCTCCGTTGGTGCGCTGAAATATATGACGAAAGTGCTGCTGGATAACAAGATGACGCGCTTTTCATCAGTAGTACGCGCCCTGGATGTATGGACAGGCCTGGGCTGGGACGCAGAGAAGGAAAGCACCGTGAATTTATTTCTCACAAAAGCACAGGAATATTTACAAACACCGAGTCTGATTCCGGATGCCATGAAAAGCGCCAACAACATGGACGTATACATGGGATTGTGGAGTATGGGCGTGTATGATATCGCCACTACCCGGCCTTTGCTGATCACGCTTTTTGATGAAGGGAATGTAGAAAAACGTTGTCTTGCACTGAAGTTTGCAGCAGAAACAAAATATTACAACATAGACATGCCCCTGTTTTACAGGGCGCTGGAAGATAAAGAAGAAGCTGTGCTGGGACTGGCATTGGCGGGTATTAACGCGCGGCTTTATAATCATACGGGTGTTCATTATGATACCCATTTCCCGGAGTTGTTTGATCGTTTACATGCGGTGGTAGCGCGCACAGGTAAAAAAGAGTTATTGTTTAGTGGGAAAGTGTTTTCCTGGATGAACATAAAATTTGACCGCAATGATGCGCTGCAGGCCATGGCCCGCCTGGTGTTGGGGCGGCAGGACCGGCTGGATATCATGCTGTCGTATTACGACGATATGAATATTTCTTTGCGGGAGGAGTTGTCCAGACTGGTGTTTCCGGAACATGCGGCATGGGGATGGAATGAAGATACAATTGTTCCGCCGTTGACGGATCTGCAACGGAATTTTGCTATGCGGATGTTGAAGGATAGGGGAGAATATGTAGTAGACGTGGCTTTCCGGGCATTGAGCAAAGAGCAGTTCGATCCTGCTGAGATGAAAGTATTTACAGAATTGCTGAAGCGTAAGAGTGCCGGCAGCAGAAGTAAAGCGATTGCATTGATCTTACGTCAGATGGATGCCGTGATTGCACGGGTAAATACGGAATTGTTACAGGGAGATGCAGAACAGCGGTTAGCTGGTCTGGACGTGGCTTTACAGCTGAAAAAAAGCAAGCGGTTAACGGAAGACGTTAATAACTGGCAGGCATCTTTCAAAGAGCGAAAAAATATTTCTCCGAAAGAGGAAATATTATTATCACAATTATTAGCAGATCAGGAAGGTATTTCTTTTACTGCTGAAAACGGATATGGGTTATATGATCCGGCGTTGATATCACCGGTGGTAGCGCCGATGGTGAAGGAAGACGACTATTATGGACAATGTTTGCGTGAAGGGGAATATGGTTTTACCAAATCCATCGCGGAGATACGGGCGGCATTGAAAAACCTGTTGTTGTTGCGGGAGCAGCATGGTGACTACGAGTATGAAATAGAACTGTATGATAACAGTCGCTCGAAAGTACTACTGGCAAATACTTTTAGTAAAAATAAGCCATATGCTTTTGTATTTGATACCAAAGCGGCGGAGTATGCCGCTTATCCTTTGCCGGATGTATGGGAAAAATGGTACCAGGACAGCGGATGGCAGCCAAGGGATCTTTACCTGCTGAATTCCCTGATGCTGGAAAAGCAGGAGTTAACGCATGACTGGCCGTCTTTGACGGCGCCTTATTATCCTCCTTATGAAGCAATAATACCGGAGGAAATGCGGGCTGCGCATTCCTACAGATGGTCGAATCCTGTGTTACAGGTATTGCAGGCGCTGGTGTTGATTCATCCTTTTGAAGAACGCAATATTTTCCTCATAGGGGCTGCCACCCGGCTTTTTGCGTCGTTAACACCGGAAGTATTGGCGTACCAGTCGGATGGTAAATCTTATCCGTATACCCGTGGGGGGTGGCAAAGTATCCAGGCATTTAACAGGTTGCTGGACTACATTAACACCGACAGGTTGATGAAAGACGAAGTGAATACTGCCTGGCAATTGTACCACTGGCGGCAGTTTAACGGTCTGGCGGAAAGTGTTTCATTAAGTTTGCCGCCGTTGTCTGTTTTCTGTTATGCTTACCAGGCGGGCCTGATCAGTGAAAGTGAAATGTATCGCGGTCTTATCTGTGCAGAAAATATCCGTGTATTATCTGCTGTGAAGCGGCATAAAGATGCATTTGATTACTTCAAACAATTCCCTTTCCTGCAGCCCATGTTTATCCGGATGCGGGAGCATTTCCTGGACATAGAGTTAAAGCGGGGAGACACTGCCACCGCAGTGACGCAGCTGGTGCAACAGATAAAGGTTATCTATGGTGTGCATCGTTTTGCGGAGATATTAAAGGCGTTAGGAAAAACGACGCTGCACCGAGGATACATTTATTCCGGTGGCAATAGTGTTTATAGTAAACAACAGCAACTCAGTACGTTGCTGAAGAATTGTTATCCGCTGCCGGAAGATACGCAGGCCGTATTTAATGCCGCTATGAAGCAAATGAATGCCGGTGAAACACAGTTGATAGAAGCGGCGGTATATGCGCCGCAATGGCAGCCATTTGTGAGTCAGTATCTCAACTGGAAAGGGCTGGACTCCGCCATCTGGTGGATGCATGCACATACTAAATCGTCCGGTGCCGCCGAGCAGAATGCAGAAGCAGAAAGTGAAATTGCGCGTTATTCGGCCGTTGACCTGGCGGATTTTAAGTTAGGTGCCGTAGATAAAGAATGGTTCCTGCAAGCGTATAAGCAAATAGGCAAAGAGCGCTGGCAGATAGTATATGATGCGGCGAAATATATCAGTGATGGTAACGAACACCGGAGAGCGCGTTTATACGCTGACGTTATTATTGGTGATTTGAAGATAAAAGAGGTGACGCAGAAGATCAAAGAGAAACGTGACCAGGATTATCTTCGGATGTATGGACTGATTCCATTGAGTAAGTCCAATGCGGCGAAAGATATGCTGGGGCGTTATGAATACCTGCAACTCTTTAAAAAAGAGAGCCGGCAGTTTGGTGCGCAGAAGCAAAGCAGTGAAGCGTTGGCCATCCGGATAGCGATGGAAAACCTGGCCCGTAATGCGGGTTATGCCGATCCGCTTCGTTTAGCCTGGGCGATGGAAACAAAGCAGGTGCAAAATATTTTATCGGGAGAAACGCAGGTGCAATACGATGATGTGACCATAGGGCTGGTGATCGATGAAGCCGGCATCGCTGACGTGGTGGCCTTTAAGGGCGATAAAGCATTGAAAGCTGTACCGCCGAAGTATAAAAAAGATAAAAAAGTAGAAGAATTACATGATTACCGGAAGATATTGAGGGAACAGTTCAGCCGATCTAAAAAATCGCTGGAAGATGCCATGGTACGCGGTGACGCCTTTCTGGCTGCCGAGTTGGGAAATCTTTTTGGGCATCCGGTAATTGCGCGGCACCTGGAAAAGCTGATTTATGTAGCCGGAGAGAAGCATGGTTTTTATCAGGCAGGTGGGTTGCATGCTCCCAATGGTACTACGTTTGAGCTGGCAGCCACAGATGTTATCCGTATTGCGCATTGTTCAGATTTGTATACAGCGGGTGTGTGGAGTGATTATCAGCGGTATGCATTTGAAAAGCAGTTGCAGCAGCCTTTTAAACAAATATTCCGTGAACTGTATGTGCCATTGGCGGATGAACTGGCAGAGAAATCAGTGTCGCGCCGTTATGCCGGTCATCAGGTGCAACCCAGTCAGACCGTAGCTTTGCTGAAGAACAGGCATTGGAAAGTTGATTATGAAGAAGGTTTACAGAAGGTATTCCACAAAGAAGGTTTTGTGGCCAAAATATATGCGATGGCCGATTGGTTTTCGCCGGCAGAAGTAGAATCGCCTACCCTGGAAACCCTCATTTTTCATGACCTGAAAACGGGTAAGCCGGTGGCGTTTGAGCAGATTTCGCCGCTGATTTTCAGTGAAGTGATGCGGGATATAGACCTGGTAGTGAGTGTAGCGCATGTAGGCGGTGTAGATCCGGAAGCGAGTCATAGTTCCATTGAAATGCGGAGTGTATTGCTGAAAGAAACGCTGCGTTTATTCAAAGTAAACAATGTAACGGTGAGTGGCAACCACGCCCGTATCAAGGGCCAACACGGCGATTATAGTGTGCACCTGGGAAGTGCCGTGGCGCATCAGTTGCCTGGAAAGTACCTGTCTGTTTTACCGGTGCATTCCCAGCACAGAGGCCGTATATTTTTACCGTTTATAGATGATGATCCAAAATCTGCGGAGCTGATTGCTAAAGTACTGTTGCTGGCAAAGGACCATGAAATCCAGGACCCTACCATATTACAGCAGCTAAGTATGAACTAACGCGGTATTCATCTCCCGAAAAAAAACAAATGAACGTAATTACAGACAATAAAGGCCGGCAGTTATTTCTTTCCCGGGATGACGAAGAGAATGTGGCGCCGTTGGTGTATCACATCGATGAAAAACGGCTGCAGGCATGGCAACAGTATCCGGGTTACCAGGTAATTGCCTGGCATGCCGGGACAGGCTTGCTGGTACTTAATTCGGCCTGGATTCAGGGCGGGCGTAAACTGGTGACTAACCTGATTGTGATGCGGGTGGCCACGCAGGAAGTGGTGTATAGTACCAACCGGCATATGTATTATAATGCCGTTTTCAATGCCGGTGGCAGTCACCTGCTGCTGGAAGCCTATAACCAGAAGCTGGCCTGGGTGGACCTTTCCACGGGGGAAATAGTAGCTGAATTAAAGCCGGAGGTGCGACTATATAATGGCACTTTCAATCCGCATCAGAACCTGTTTTATTTCCCGCTGGAAAATAAAAAATCCTGGCTGCAGGTCGATGGCGCTACGTTTGCCGGCACCCTGATAAAAACACCTTATCCGCACCGGGCGCATAAAGTAACGTATGTGGAAGCACTGCAACGGTACCTGTTGCTGACAGAAGGAAATATCCTTATTTGTTGTGACGGGGAGCTGAAGATCCTCTGGCAGCGCAACTTTTCTGAGATGGGGGATGATACAGGCGTGGTGTTTGGCAGTGATATCCTGGTAACAGAAGACCAGGAGCGGATTTGTATCAGTGCCAGCGCTACTGAATCGAACCGCTGGGGAGCGGACTTTGTGCTGGACATGAACACCGGCGAGCCCCGTCACATCATCCAGGGATACCATATGCGGGGCCGGATAGCGGGTAGCTATTTTGGGCGGCAGGTATTGTTACATCCTATGAAATTGATGGATCTGGACACCGGCGAAGTAGAAGCCTGGACCTTACCTGAGTTTTTGCCCGGTTTTAAGTAATTTGCAGTCGATTTCAAAGGTAATTATGGATATAAGCGTTAACAAATACATCAGTGAAACCGGTTTTTGCAGCCGTAGAGAAGCTGATAAATATATTGAACAGGGTAGGGTAACGATCAACGATAACATCGCTTCCAAAGGTAACCGTGTAAAAGACGGCGACGTGGTAGAAGTAGACGGAGAGCCGTTGAAGAAGAAAAAAACTACCGTATATATTGCGCTGAACAAGCCCAAAGGCATTACCTGTACCACCGATCTGAAGGATAAAACGAACATTATTGACTACGTTAATTTCTCCAGCCGGATTTTCCCGATTGGCCGTTTGGACAAGCGTTCCGAAGGACTGATCTTTTTAACGAACGACGGTGATATCGTTAATAAAATTCTCCGGGCAGGTAATCAGCATGAGAAAGAATACATCGTTACCGTTGATAAGCCGATTGACCTGGAGTTTGTGAAAGCGATGCGTAACGGTGTCCGTATCCTGGGTGTGATGACGCAGAAATGTTTTGTGCAACAGGAAGGGGCCAGTCGTTTTCGTATCATCCTGACGCAGGGCCTCAACCGGCAGATCCGCCGGATGTGTGAAGCGCTGGGCTACGAAGTGGTAGCCTTGAAGCGTACCCGTATCATGAACATGACAACAAAAGATCTGGCCACCGGCTCCTGGCGGTATTTTACAAAAGAAGAAGTGAATAGTTTGAATACCCTGGTCGCTAACAGCAGTAAAACAGAAAAAGGAGACAACAACCATGACGGAATGGACGAATAGTCATCATCTTTCATTAACAGTTACGCGGGAAGGACTTACTTTCCCGGTATCAATGGGGGTGTCCTCCTTGTCGCTATCTGCCTTGCAGCTTGAAATACATCGCTTTTTACATCCTGAAGAACGTACTGCTTTAACGGGTATCGCCCAACATGATTATTTATTAGGCCGCCATGCTGCAAAGCTGGCGGCTTTTAATTTTACGGGGGTGGCGCCTGCCGGCATCCGTATCCGTCCCGGCGTATTTGGTCAGCCGGTGCTGACCTGTCCTGGTCATAGCAATGTGCAGGTAAGCATTGCCCATAGTGGCGGCAGCGCGATGGCCGTAGTATTCCCCGAATCGCATCCGATGGCGGTAGACATAGAAGTATTAGATGCAGATCGTTTTTTACCGCCTTTATCGCCCGCAGAATCGCTTTTAATAGCATCGTTGCCCCATACTCCCGAAGAACAGCAGTTTTTGCTCTGGACAGCCCGGGAAGCCCTTTCAAAAGTATTGCGCACCGGCTTCACTACCGACCTGGAATTATTCAACGTAAAATCTGTTGCGGTCAACGGAGATTTTGTGATCTCTACCTTCGTTCATTTCCTGCAATACAAGGCCGTTAGCTGGATAGCCGGCAATATGGCCTGCTCCCTTGTACTACCCGAAAGAAGCCAGGTAGACATCGCGGCGCTGCAAACGCTGACTAGTCGAGTGTCTTAGTATACAGAAAAGTCGAATCTTTTCGATTATACGTAAAAATAAATTGACCATTTACATCAGATCCTGAGGCGATTGTTCTGCCACCTTTCCCCGGCTCATTATACACCGGCTTATGTACGAATGCCACCACAAATGAGTCGATGTATACATAGTGCAGCCGTAGCTTCGTAAACCCGATCTCCTCCATATCCCTGAAGGCATTTCTGCTTTTGTCGTTCATATTTTGCAGGTTCCACAGATCCTGCGGAAAGTGATGGAACGTGCGGTGGTAGTCTTTTACAGACTCCATAAAAGTAATTGTAGGCTGAATGGCGGCCTTTTTTTTCTTTGCTTTCCAGGGGATCTGATATCCAGGCTCCGTATACTCTTGTGTTTTGAGTTGACCATCGGCACCGCGGGAAAAACGGGTATAAGATTTCGTTGGCTGGCAGGCATATATTAGCGATGCTACAGCTAATAACAGGGAGTACTTTTTCATATAGGTATGAAAGTTAATTTTATTTTTTCTGAAGAAAAATTTGGTAGTTAAGGGATAATTCCTATTTTTGCATCCCCTTAACAATGAGGGTGGTAGCGGATTCCCTAGCTCAGTTGGTAGAGCAATACACTTTTAATGTATGGGTCTTGGGTTCGAGTCCCAAGGGGATCACCATCAGGAGTAAAACTAGATACTCTTACGTAATTAAAACCTTGTAGAAGCTGATTCTACAAGGTTTTTTTGTTTTTAGTGGTAAAGTTGTGAAAAGATAAGTAAGGGTAGAAAAGTGAGCGTTGCGGTTAGCAATAGATTTATTAAATTGTGCTAACCGACATATACCCCAAATGCTGCACCGTGTTGCGTTTGACCAATGTTAAGTGATGTCAGGATAAGTGAAGTTGAAACAATTTTGGTTAACTTAAAACAAGTGTTGTATGACCAGTTTTTCTGTTCTTTTCTGGCTTAATAAAAGCCGCTCTAAAAACAACAAGCCC
Source organism: Chitinophaga sp. (assembly GCF_036566945.1). GTDB lineage: Bacteria > Bacteroidota > Bacteroidia > Chitinophagales > Chitinophagaceae > Chitinophaga. Next base: position 19,107 of record NZ_DATCVJ010000777.1, read on the forward strand.
GCTATTTATCTACGTCTCAGTGTAGACGGCAAACGTGCAGAACTTTCCACGTACCAGTATGTAACCCCTTCTCTATGGAACGCTGCTACTCAATCTGTAAAAGGAAATTCCGAGGAAGCGCAGGCGATTAATCGACAGTTGGTGACCCTGAAAGCCAATCTACACAAACATTACAGCCATTTAGTTACATCGGGTGAACCGGTAACGGCTTGCTCTGTTAAAAATTCTTTCGCTGGAATTACGGAACACTCGCGAACATTATGCGAAGTGATAGACTTCCATAACCGCCGGTTTGCAGAGAAAGTAAAAGCCGGAATGAAGTCTGGGCGTACGCTGAAACGCTTTGAGATTACTAAAGAGAAGGTGGTGGCCTTTCTCAAAGCGCATTTTCATGTTTCAGATAAGCCGCTTTCTGAAATTCGTTTTTCTTTTGCCCCGGATTTTGAACATTTTCTTACGACCGTGCAGGGGATGGGTAGTAACACTGCCATGAAGTACGTGAAGATTTTAAAACAAATGCTCAAATTAGCTGTAGATCAGGGTTGGCTAGTCGTTAGTCCATTGAGTGGGTTTAAATGCAGTTACGAAGAACCGCAGCGGGAACGGCTTACAATGGATGAAATTATGTCCTTGTATAATAAAGAGCTGATTCCACGATTGGCGGAGGTGAGAGATATTTATTTGTTCTGCTGCTTTACGGGCTATGCTTACACAGATGTACTTCACCTTACGCCTGATAACCTCGTCATTGGTATTGACGGCGAAAGATGGATTATGAAGGATAGAATGAAAACTCACACAGCGGAACGTGTGCCGCTTTTGCCGATTCCATTGGAGATAATAGACCGGTACAAAGAAAGCCTGTATTGCAAGGCATATGGCCGTTTGCTGCCGGTTAATAGTAACCAGCGGTATAATGCCTATCTGCAAGAAATAGCCATCGTATGTGGCATTAAAAAGCATTTAACCACGCATACCGCGCGGCATACTTTTGCTACTACGGTGACGCTTGAAAATGACGTGCCGATTGAAACGGTGAGCCAGATGCTAGGACATAAATGTATCCGTACAACGCAGATTTATGCGAAGATCACGCAGCAGAAGGTTAGTAACAATATGCGGGCCTTGCGGGATCGGTTGTCTGCTCCTAGAGCAGGATTGCAGCGGACCGTTTAACCTGGGGTCGCTGCCGCGGGCTGGTGCCTTATGAACAGATGTTTTTTGCAACGGTGGTTCTCTATTGGGCCGCATCGGAAAAAACATCTGTTCATAAGGCACTTGTGTCTTGTGGATGCTTGTTTTTTATTTTCACCGGCAAATTTGGCAATAACTTGTGTCGGCCTTTATTCTTGATTGTAATTGGTCATTTCTCTATGTTCTTTATCAAGCTTTATAATTAAATCGAAGAAACTTTCGGATACATTTTGTATTTCTAAAGGCCTGTCATGATCCC
>NZ_DATCVJ010000778.1:0-14237 GCF_036566945.1 Chitinophaga sp.
CTGTTTCTATGACCAGTGTATCCCTCAACGTTAGATCCTGGTGGACTACTCTTTTACTCAGGTCCGCGCCTGTTAATCCGGCCGGCACCGGCAATTTCGCGAAACCGCAGATAGTGGGTATCATGTCTGTACCGTTACACACCAGCATACTATCTGTTCTCGGTGTCCACCTGCCGGGACAAGAGATGATAAAAGGCACCCTCGCGGCTTCTTCATACAGAATCTGTTTTTGGTTCCATTTATGCGCGGCGTATCCATCTCCGTGATCGCTGGTAAAAATGATAATGGTATTATCTGCTATACCATACTTTTTGAGGGAAGCCATCACCATACCGATGTAGTTATCTACTTTTTCTACCAGCCTGTTGTAGGCCCATCTGTATTGGCGCCATTGTCCGTCTTTCCAGTTCACGGTGGGGTAAGTGCGCTCACTCACCTTTTGTTGTTCGCGTACAATGGCCGGTTCATTGGCAGGAATATCCCAGTTGGGGGGCAGTTGCGGACAAAGCGCCGGATCAGGTGCATCCTGCAGTACATCCATTTTCAAAGGATCGGCACGCGCCCATTCACAGATGTCATGTGGATTCAGGAAAGAGGCCACCAGCAGAAAAGGCTGCGCTTTGTGCTGTTTGATAAAGCTGGCGCAGAAAGATGGCGTAGCGGCATCGTTGTAATCACCGAAGCTGGTATTCTGAATATACGTAAATCCATGCTGTGCGATTTTTGTGGTGGGTACCGGCAGGTGCCATTTACCTACATATCCTGTTTGGTAACCACCATCCCGGAATACTTTTCCCATCATCAGCAAACTATCCGGCCATTGTCCGTCTTTTTCGTCTGCATTGCCGGTAAACCCTGTTTGAAAAGGCATTTTGCCGCTGAAGATAGCGGTACGACTGGGCGTACATAATGGCTGCGCACAGTAGGCCCGTGTAAATTTCACACCGTTGGCTGCCAGCGAATCCATGGCCGGCGTATGTAAGTCTTTGTTGCCGGCATTGCTCATGGCGCTGGCAGTTTGCTGATCCGTCAATATGATCAGGATATTGGGTGGCGTTGTTCCCTGCGCCACCGCGATATAACTGATCAGCAGCAGCAGCAGCCCGGTAATGATATGTCTTCTCATACAACCTACGGGTATTAATACTTCGGATTTTGTACCAACTTAGGATTCAGGTCCATATCTCTCAAAGGTATCGGATACAGTTCATGTTTATTAGGTACAAACTGTGTCCCTGCCACATATGGATAGCCGGCACGATAAGCAGTGAGTGCATCCTGTGTCGCTTTCACCGCTGTTCCCAGAAGGTTCCAGCGTATCAGGTCTGCTCTCCGGGTGCCCTCAAAACATAGCTCCCAGGCACGTTCGTCTTTCAGCATCGCAAAGAAATTATCTTTGCTGAGGCCGGGCGCCAGATCTACTGTGGCATCAGGTGTATTCACTGGTTTTCCATAGGCCCTTCTTCTGACCATGTTAATGGCATTATATGCCGCTTCATCAGGCCCGTTGTTCAATTCGTTTTCTGCTTCAGCTCTCATCAGTAACACATCTGCATAACGCAAAATCACCCAGTTAATATCTGTATTATTCAGATCCTTGGGAGGCGTTACCTGCCAGTCTTTCCGCCATTTTCCGGGCGTCCATTGCCAATCATTTTTACCGGTATATTCCACTTTGTTTCCGGTAGCATCCAGCTTGTAAGTAACGGTGGCCACGTCTTTACGCAGGTCGCCGGGCTTAAAACTATTTCTGAAAAGCGGCGTTGTTTTCACATAACCATTAGCCCTTCCATATGCATTGGCGGCATCTGAGGCAGGAGAGTTCCAGGTGCCTATCATACCCGCGGTGCTGCCGGTTCCGTTAACGCTGTACAGCGCCACTTCAAACATGCTTTCCTGTGGGTCCTGTACATACTTGCACTGATTTCTGAAGTACTGCTCGTAACTGGCATTGAGCGAGTTTTTTCCAGACAACATAATATCCGCGGTTTGCTGTTGTGCGATCAGGTAGAAATCTTTATAGTTTGCCGGCCGCGCCATGGTTCCATTTTGCCGCAGTGAATAACCACCGGCAAACAGTGCCACGCGGGCCAGTATTCCTTTTGCGCCGTTCCTGCTGATCCTTTCATCCACCGTCGTTTTTGTTTCAGGCAACAAGGTGATGGCATCTTTCATATCTTTTATCACCTGTGTATATACGGTATCACGGTCTGTACGCGGCAGCTGCAGGTTATCACCGGTTTGGGTGGAACTTAATTTCATGGGCACATCACCATACAGGCGGACCAATTCGAAATAATAAAATCCCCGCAGAAATTTCGCTTCTCCCAGCAGGCGATTGAGTTCCGCCCTTTCGCTTTCCGTACCGGAGGTAAAAAGAGGCATCTGCGGTATGCTTTCAATAGCCAGGTTAGCGCGGTCTATCCCTTTATAAAAATACTGCCAGGTGCCGGTAATATAATTATGCTGTGGCGTAACGGCGTAGTGTGCCACTGCGCGGAAGTCGGCCAGCGTGGTACCCGATACCTGCGAAATATCGCAATCCATATCGTATAACATACTTACCTGGAAGCCATAGGTATTGTAGTTGGCCATTACCTCATACACCCCCAAAACGGCCATGGTAGCTTCGTCTACGCTACTAAAGAAAGTACCTGTTGAAAAATAGGATTTGGGCGCCTGTTCCAGCGTTTTATTACATCCGGACAAGCCGCCACACAAAAGGCCCCACATCAATAGTCCGGCAACGCCCGCACGGTAATCAATCTGATTCTTCATAATGGAATATTTTTTCAATTTGAGTTTTTCTACAGTGAAATATTCAATCCGGCTACAAATGAACGGGTACGCGGGTAGCCACCGAAATCCACTCCTGGCGTTAGCCTGGAGCTGTTGGACGTACTTACTTCCGGATCATACCCACGGTATTTTGTAAATACATACAGGTTATTGCCGGTCACATATACCCTGACATTGCTGACTTTCACGCGCGACAACCATTTCTTTGGCAGCGTATAACCAAGACTAACATTGTTGATCCGCAGGAAAGAGCCATCTTCTATCATCTGATCATATAAGCGGGTAGCGGTGCCGGCGCCGTTCCAGGAAGGAATGGTTTTACCATTGTTCAAGGCAGCCAGTGCTACCGGGTCAGTTACTTTCTGACCTTTGGCGTCGATGGTCATCCATCTGTCGGCAAAGTATCCCAGTGTATTCTGATAAGAGAGATAAGTTAAACTGTTGTTGAGCAAATTGGCATTGTACACGTCATTGCCGTAAGACCAGTTGATGAGCACACTGAGGTCAATACCTTTGTAGGAAAAAGTATTACTGAGTCCACCTGTATGTTTCGGCGTAGCGTTGCCAATCACCGTTCTGTCGGCCGGCGTAATAGTGCCATCCCCATTGATATCCACCAGTTTCAGGTTACCGGGTTTTGCCGGATTGTTCGCATCTGCCACGATGCCGGGTTTTAAAGTATATCCTTTTGTGGCATCACTATAAGTGAAATCATCTACGTTATATAAACCATTGGAACGGTAGCCATACATCTGTCCTACAGGACTACCTACCTGTACGATGTAATCGTTCTGATCGTACCAGCTCGTGCTATATCTCGCATTTTCTCCATTGGTCAGCGCCAGTATTTTATTCTGATTGAATGCAATGTTGAAATTGCTGGACCATTCAAAACCATGTTTCCGGATATTGATGGAATGCAAACTCAGCTCCACGCCTTTGTTGGCTGTAGCGCCCACATTGATCTGCTGACTGGCAAATCCGGAAGTAAAAGGAATGAGTGCATTTAATAAGAGGTCTTTCGTTCTGTTATTATACACATCCATCGTAAAAGTGAAGCGCTGATCGAGGAAACCCAGGTCCAGCCCCAGGTTCTGAGAGCGGGTAGTTTCCCATTTCAGGCCGGGGTTAGGCAAATTGGAGGCGCCCACTGTAATGGCGTTACCATTATTGATGGGATAAATGCCGGATTGCAGGAGGCTATTGGCCAGGTAGTTGTCGATCCGGTTGTTGCCCGCGGTACCATAGCTGACACGCAGTTTCAGGTCGGAGAGGAACGATATATTTTTCATGAATTTTTCTTCTATCACCCGCCATGCGAATGCTGCAGAAGGGAAATATCCCCAGCGGTTGTCCGGACCAAATTTAGAGGAGCCATCTGCCCGGATACTGGCCGTGAAAATATACCGTTCGCGGAAGGTATAATTGGCCCGGGAGAAAAATGACAGCATGCTTTCTGCTTCTGCAAACGACGTAGGAACGACTGGTGTAGTGCCTTGTGACAGATCGTCGAGTCCCAGGTTCACCGTGGGAAACTTGCTGTTGCCGGCTACGAAATTCTCACGACTGATAGATGATTGTTCCTGTCCTACCAACACAGATAGTCTGTGCTGTTTTTTAAAGGTATTGTCGTAGGTAACGGTATTGGAATAGTTCCATCCATTTTCATCGTATTGTCCGATGGATCCGAAAGCGCCGCCGGAACGTTTGGCCAGCAGCGAACGTGCATCGTTGAAAGATTTCACCTTGGTACCGGATACTCTCATACCCACTAATCCCCGATAAGTGAGGTGGTTAGCGATGGTATAGTCCACTGCCGCATTGAAGTTAAATATCCGGTTGAATGATTCTCTTTGCTGGGAAAGTGCACTGGTCACGGGATTCTGCAAGGGGATCTGCCCTACATCAATGGAAGGATCATTGTCCATACCCAGAAATGCGTCATCTGTGCCGCTTTTACCATAGGTGGGCCGGTATTGAATAATATTCTGCAGCTGGTTCATTTTTGTGGCGCCTTCGCGGGTGCCTACACCTGTAATGGTTTGGTCGCTATAGTTGACAATGGCGCTAATGGTGGTTTTCTTATTCATGTTGTGCCATACAGATAATTTGGCCACATTTTTTTTGGAAGCACTTGCCAGCACAATGCCTTCATCGTCGCTATGGGAATAAAAAAGGTTGAAACGGGTTTCTCCGCTGCCACCGGCTAGGCTGATCTTGTGATACTGATTACTGCTGGGACTTCCCATCATCTGATCCTGCCAGTTGATGCCTGGTCTGTTGGCATACAATCCATTTAATTCATCAAAAGTGCCAAAGGCATTTTGAAACTCTTCCATTTTCAATGGATCATCTATTGCTTTTTCGTACATCAGCGTAGTGTACTGCAAGGCATTCAGCACCGGCAATTCCTTCGTGATTTTGCGGGTACCATAATACCCGTCGTAGGAAAGGGTGAGTTTCCCCGACTTCAGTTGCTTCGTGGTCACGAGAATTACGCCATTGGCGCCCCTGGCCCCATAGATAGCTGTAGCGGATGCATCTTTCAACACCTCCATACTTTCAATATCTGTAGGGTCCAGGAAATTAAGGCCTCCGGTTTGGGGAATACCATCAATTACATACAGTGGCTGGTTGTCCTGGGTAATAGACCCGCCTCCTCTGAGTGCGATGGAAGGCTGACTACCGGGAGTGCCATCGTCGGCGGAAACGTGTAAACCGGCCACCTGGCCGGTAAGCGCCGAAGCCACGTTCTGGACCGGGATTTTGGCCAGTTCACTTCCTTTCACAGAGGATACTGCGCCGGTAAGATCTTTACGCCTTTGGGTACCATATCCTATTACTACTACCTCATTTAAACCTTTCTCTGTTTCTTTTAATATTACTTTCATCTCCGGGCGGCTGTTGACCGCCACTTCTGTTTTCTTATACCCGATGTAGGTAAATGATAATATGCCTCCCGGGTCAGCGGCGATCTCAAAAGTACCGTCTGCCTTTGTCATGGAAGCCCGTTTGGTCCCCCTTTCCTGGATAGATACGCCAATTAATGGCTCTCCGGCAGTATTAGTAACGAGTCCCTTCACGGGGATGGTGCTTTGTGCGGAAGAGACATAGGTGGCAGTAAAAAACATCAAAAACAGCAAAAATCGCTTCATTCGTTACTTTTTTATTTGGTTTAAGATCACGTGCGCCAGTTCTGTTTGACAATCATTAATCGTGGAATGAAAACCTGAATAGATCGGGAAGGCTTCATTAATCATTTGCATTTTGGTCGGAATAACTGGCAGCTACGAATTTATACGAGTGGGTCGAAAATGGCTTTCACTATCGTTCAAAATGCTATCAATTTTGATGAATCGGGCTGGTTCATCAAAATCTAAAGCTTTCTGGACGCCAGTGAAAGCCCGGTTCCTATTGGCCGGCTATCTTTATTTCATTGTTCAATTTTTCATTTAAAGCGCACAAGATATGACAAGCAGAACTGGCGTCATCACGACTGTCATTTTGTTGTTCTTTTTCCGAACAGCTGTTGCTAACCCATTACAGGAGGACGAAGGTTGGTATAAAAAAACGATCCATGCCATCCATTTACAGCTCAGTCAGGCCATCAACATGTACACGCCCGGAAACAACCCGAGGTCGGTACAGCCGGATGGCACCGTAAGATTGGCGAACGTGCAGGATTGGACCACCGGATTTTTTCCCGGATCATTATGGTATGGGTATGAGTTAACCGGAGATGCACAGCTGAAAGATGCAGCGAAAAAATTCACACTAGGCCTGGACACAGTCAGACATATCACCAATACCCACGACCTGGGCTTTATGCTGTATTGTTCCTATGGGAATGCATACCGGGTAACAGGCGACAGTAGCTATTTACCTGTTTTACAGGAAGGAGCCACCCACCTCTATGCCCGTTTCAGTAAAACCACTGGTACCATCCGTTCCTGGGATATGCCCGAATGGCATTACCCGGTGATAATAGATAATATGATGAACCTGGAATACCTTTTCTGGGCAGCGAAGGCATTTCATCAGCCGGCCTACGCCAGCGCTATGGTGACGCATGCGGTAACAACTATGAAAAACCATTACCGGAAAGACTATAGCTCCTATCATGTGGTGGATTACGATGCTGCCACCGGTAAAGTGCTGCGGAGAGTGACGCATCAGGGCCTGACCGACGAATCGGCCTGGGCCCGGGGACAGGCATGGGGACTATATGGCTATGTAATGTGTTATAAAAATACCGGGAATAAGCAATTCCTGGAGCAGGCCAAACATATTGCCGCATTTATTATGCATCATCCTAATATGCCGGCAGACAAAATTCCTGCCTGGGATTTTGATGTTCACAACGCACTGGATGGCGCCCCCCGGGACGCATCGGCAGCCGCCGTTATTGCCGCTGCCTTGCTGGAACTCAGCACAGAAGTGCCAGCCGGCCAACCGTATTTCGATTATGCAGCCGCCGTACTGAAAACCTTATCTTCCGATACTTACCTCGCCTCCCCAGGTCAAAATCATTTCTTCTTATTAAAACATAGTGTTGGCGCATTTCTCTATAATTCAGAAATTGATACCCCTATCGATTATGCCGACTACTATTATCTGGAGGCACTGAAAAGATATGGACAGATTAAAAAACTTATTTAATGAGATATCTGAAAAATATTACCCTGCTATGTTGCGTCCTGATGGCCGTACTCTCTACCAAAGCCCAGGACACCGGGCTAACAGCCAGCAGCTTTCGTAACATTAATCTGACCTATCCCGGATTAGCTGCCGTCAATAAACTGGTGGCTGCCGGTAAATACAACGAGGCCGCGACAGCGCTATGCAATTATTATCGCCACCGCAGCACCGTAAAACACCCGGAATATAATCCGGAAGACGTTACCCGGTATGCAGGGCGCACCGCACCTGCAGATGTACTGGAGAAAGCAGACAAAGCACTCCTGCACCAGTTCCAGCCACAAAAAGGATATGGATTTTACGATTACGGCAAAGACATCAACTGGCAATACTGGCCGGTAAAGGATAATGAAGTACGCTGGCAATTGCATCGGGTATATTGGTGGCACCCCATGGGCCTCGCCTATTGGTATACCGGCGATGAGAAATATGCGCAGGAATGGGTATTGCAATTCCGCGACTGGGTGAAAAAAAATCCGCTGGGATTATCTGCGGATAACGACAGCTTTGCCTGGCGACCGCTGGAAGTATCGGAACGCCTGCAAAGTCTTACCGGCACCTTCAATATGTTCATCCGCTCCCCACATTTTACGCCGCAATTTTTACTGGAGTTCCTGGATAGCTATCACCAACAGGCCGACTACATCCCGGCCCATTACACGAAAGTAGGCAACCACCTGTTGTTTGAAGCACAGCGAATGATCTACGCCGGCTGCTTCTTCCCGGAACTGAAAGATGCCACTGCATGGAAACAAAGTGGTATCCAGGTACTCACACAAGAAATAGCCAAACAGGTATTCCCCGATGGAATGCAGTTTGAATTATCGCCCACGTACCACATCGCCAGCATAGATATTTTTCTGAAAGCCCTCCGCATGACACAAATGAACGGAGGCGACAATGATTTCCCGGAAAGTTATAAAAAAACGATAGAAAGCATGGTGCTGGCCACGATTAACTTTTCTTTTCCAGACTATACCTATCCCATGTTCGGCGATTCCTGGCTCGTGACTAAAAACGCGATGCTGAAACAATACCAATCCTGGCAGGAAGCTTTTCCGGAAAACAATGTCATTAAATATTTCGCCACCGATGGGAAGCAGGGCACTCCTCCGGAAAACCTTTCCCATGGCCTCACTACCGCCGGCTTCTATACTTTCAGAAACGGATGGGACATGCAGTCCACCGTGATGGTGCTGAAGGCTAGTCCTCCCGGCGAATTTCATGCACAGCCCGACAATGGCACCTTTGAGCTTTGGGTGAAAGGCCGGAATTTTATGCCGGATGCAGGCTGTTATGTGTACAGCGGCAACGCCGAAATTACCGCCATGAGAAACTGGTACCGCCAAACCCGCGTGCATCAGACACTCACGCTGGATAATAAAAACATGGATATTACAAAAGCGACGCTGCTTTCCTGGAAACCGGCCGCCAGTCCGGTTGTATTAACCTATTCCAATCCAAATTATTCAAACCTTACCCACAAAAGAAGTGTACTGTTCGTCAATAACAGCTTCTTCCTGCTCATCGATCAGGCCATTGGTGAGGCAGCGGGCAAATTGGGGATACATTTTCAACTGAAAGAAGACAGCAATCCCATTTTAGATACGGTGAACAATGAAATTCATACCACCTATGCAGATGGTAATAATCTCCTGATACAATACCTGGGCAAACAACCCTCCACACTCCATACGGAAGAAGGTAAGGTGTCCTATAGCTATCGTAAGGAGCTACCACGACCTGCATTTGTTTTTGAACAGGACAAGACCGCTGATGCCGCACCGGTACTGGTGAGCATTCTGCTACCCTACGAAGGAAAAGTAGCTCCAACTGTAAAAATGAAAGAAAATGCACGCAATAATTTCTCCAATGGAACAATAGATCTGACAGTAACGATCAACAACAAGGCATATGAAGTGAAGGGTGTTTTACAATGATGACACTAATCAAATCTACATATGAAAAATCCATCTCCTTTTCTGAAAATCACCAAAATCACTGCATTAGTGGCACTGCTGGCGGCCACTAATGCCTGCACCAAACAAATGCACGAACTCAACACGTCAGACAGTTCCACGCCTCATGATAGCATCGCCGTCACCACACATGTGGGAGGTGATACATTGATGTGGATAAATTATGAATCAGGTACCCTCAATTCAGGCATCCCCGACCTGAATACCACCAATGCCACAGCCACGGATGCATCCTACATCGTGTCGCCCGGCCGCACCGGCACTTATGCGATTGCGCATAAAGTAGTGCTGGGAGATTCCGCTTATTTTTCAGATAATCACTGGAGAAGTGAAAGCGCCACGGCCAATATCCCCGAAGGCAAACATCAACCAGGTGATGAGCGGAGATACGAGGTTAGTTTATTGTTGAAAGACTGGCAACCCTTTGTGGCCGGCAATTCCACCGCGGGAGATATTATATTTCAGGGCAAATTGGGCGGCGGCGGCAACCCCGCATTTTACCTGATGACTAAAAGAAATGCCATCGCATTCAGAGCACCGAATAATGATTTTCAAACCAATATCCTGGCAGACTACCGGCCGTACATCAATCAATGGATGGATTTCAGAATAGACGTGTTGTGGTCCGATACCACCGCGGGATACTATAAAGTATCTATGAGACTTCCAGGTCAGGCCGACTATTCCCTTATCTGGGAAGTGCACAATTTCCAGACATGGAAGCCGGATAACCCGTTGGCGGTTTCCGGTTACCTGAAATGGGGATTATACCGGCCCGACCAATCCGTTGCAAACGGAGACGTGATCACCCGGATCATTTATCATGATGATATCCGGATTATTCAACTCCCGTTGCCGCAGTAAACGGCAGATTTATTTAAACAGAAAAAGCCTGTAGCTATTCGTCTACAGGCTTTTTTCATACCAGGTTTCCCGATATAAAAATGGCCTAAATTCCTCCTCATTTGGCACAACTGCCCCCGCCCTTTCTCTATAAAAAACCGGATATTTAAATCATGAATACCGCAGAAAATAAAAAACTAATGCAGTTCATTTTCAGTGAACTGTCCAAAGGTAACGATGCCCCTTTCCTGGAAGCGATGGCGGATGATATGCAATGGACCTGGATGGGCTCCGGACAATGGTCCCGGACATTTACAGGCAAGCAATCGGTGTTGGGTGAACTATGGAGCGCCGTGAGGGCTACACTGCAACCGCCGTATAAAGTGGTGGCACATCGTTTCATTGCAGATGAGGATTATGTAGTAGTAGAAGCCACCGGACAAAATACTACCCCCGATGGAAAATTATACAACAACAAATATTGTTGGGTATGCCGCCTGTCAGCCGGCAAGCTACATGAGCTACGTGAGTATATGGATACACAACTGGTGACCGAAACATTTCAGGGATAGCCCCGCCGCAAAATACCTTCTCCATTTTCGAAATTTCTAAATAGACGTAAAAAATATCGTAATTTATTGGCTGGCTGCATATTATCATATAAAAGCCGGTTGCTATTTAGAACATTGAACAACACATCGTCATGAAAAAGAAAATGCTATTGCTGGTAACAGGCATCCTGTTATTGTCTTCGTTTGCGGTCAGTGCCGCCGGTGAAGAAATGCCAGAAATCAACCTGATCCCGATGCCCGTTAAAATTGAAACAGGGACCGGCGTTTTCAGCATCACCGAAGCCACCAGACTCGTATCTGCCCCATCCCTCACAGGTATCACCGATTTGTTTGCCGCTCTCATTAACACACCTTCCGGGTATCAGTTACAGCACGTAAACAGTGATCATAACGGTATTCATTTTACGATCAACAGTACCTATAATAAAACGCTGGGCAATGAAGGATACATCCTGGATATTAAATCAACCAGGATTGATATCTCCGCCAATAAACCGGCAGGGCTTTTTTATGCAATACAATCATTGATGCAACTATTACCTAAGGAAGTGGAAAGTAGCGTAAAGGTGGAACATGAAAACTGGACGGTACCTTGCGTAAAGATTACCGATTACCCGCGTTTTGGCTGGCGGGGACTGATGCTGGATGTAAGTCGTCATTATTTTCCAAAAGAAGCAGTAAAAAAATATATCGATCAACTGGCTAAATACAAAATGAATGTTTTCCACTGGCATCTGACAGATGATCAGGGCTGGCGAGTTGAGATTAAAAGTTTCCCGAAATTAACCAGCATTGGCGCATGGCGCGCACCAAGAATGGGCACCTGGTGGACCCGCGAGCCCAGGGCGCCGAATGAGCCTGCAACGGATGGCGGCTTTTATACACAGGAAGACGTGAAAGAAATTGTGAAATATGCACAGGAACGATTTGTGACCATTGTACCGGAAATAGATGTACCGGGTCATAGCTTAGCGGCTTTGGCGGCCTACCCCAATCTGTCCTGCACGGGTGGCCCATTTGATGTAAACGTTGGGAATGTATTTTATGGCAAAGAAGACAACGCATTATGCCCCGGAAATGAACAGAGCTTTGATTTCATGGACAAAGTACTCACAGAGTTGGCCGCTCTTTTTCCCGGACAATATATTCATATTGGCGGAGATGAATGCTACAAGGGCTTCTGGAAAAAATGTGATAAATGCAAAAAAAGGATGGCTGCTGAAAAGCTTACCTCAGTAGAAGAACTCCAGAGTTATTTTATTAAGCGCATGGAAAAGATGGTGATTGCCAAAGGGAAAAAAATGATAGGCTGGGATGAAATATTAGAAGGTGGATTAGCGCCTGAAGCCACGGTGATGTCGTGGAGAGGCACACAGGGCGGGATTAACGCCGCCAAAATGAATCATCCGATTATCATGACACCGGATCATAACTGCTACCTGGATCTTTACCAGGGAGATCCGGCAGGCGAGCCGCCCACTTATTCTATGCTTACATTAACGAGCTGCTATAACTTTGAACCCATTCCAAAAGAGGTGACCGATACTTCGCTGATCTTAGGTTCACAGGGCAATCTGTGGACAGAATCTGTGCCGAGCTACCGGCATGCGGAATACATGACCTGGCCGCGTGCTTTTGCCTTAGCTGAAGTATGCTGGTCTGAAAAAACAGCCAGAAACTGGCCAGGTTTTATCCATCGCATGGAAGCTCACATGGCCCGTTATGATGTGGCCAATATCAACTATGCCAGATCCGTGTATGATGCGGCCATCAAGCCGGTAAAGAAAACGGCGGATAAGCCCATGCAGATCACACTGACAACGGAACTGGATAACCTCGATATTTATTACACGTTTGATGGCACATTCCCGGATCGTTTCTCTTCAAAATACACCGGTACACTCGATGTCCCCAAGGGCGCGGATATTTTCAGGATGATCACTTACCGCAACAACAAACCTGTTGGTAAAATGATTACCGCAAGTATTAAAGACTTAGAGAAAAGAAAGGGATCTTAATACGGCATTCACAAAAAACAAACAGCATTTAACTTCATTTTTAATATCCATGACCATGGCGAAAAATCAAATACCATCTTATCATTCAAGAAGAGATTTTATCAGACAAACCGCCATGGGCATGGGCGCTTTTATGATTGGTCCGCTGTCTTCCTTTTCGTTAGACAAGCCAGCACCCTTATCCGGCGAAGCCATCAAAGCCTTTTCCATTGACTTTAACTGGGGCGAAGGCGGCATCAACGGCTTCGCCAAACCAGGGTTGTGGGCCGATGCCAATCCGGAAGAACATGTGAACTGGTACGCAGCGTTAGGATGTAATGTTATCCAGTCATTTGCCGTTTCATGCAACGGCTACGCATGGTATAAAGGCGGTGTTGTGCCGGAACAACCTGGATTAAAATATGACTTTCTAACAACGCAGGTAAAACTCGCGCATAAAAAGAAGATGAAAGTGTTTGGATACTTCTGCGCCGGGGCCAATACAAAATGGGGACTGGATCATCCGGAGCTAAGCTATGGAACACCCGCTGATCCTCATATTCCGTACACCACCGCCTATATTGATTATCTCTGTGCGGCGATTGAAGATGCGATTAAGGTGACCGGCATAGATGGCATTTTTATCGACTGGCTCTGGAATCCGGGAACGACCATGGAACCGTATCCCCGATTGAAATGGATCGATTGTGAACAGGTCATGTACCAGGAACTCCTACAGCAGCCCTTTCCCGGCAAAGAGAAAATTACGCCCGCCATTGAGCTGGAATTTCGACGTAAGGCCATTGACAGGTGCTGGAAGAAAATAAAGGCAACGGCCCATAAAACCAATCCGGCTTGTATTATCTGGTTAACTTCCTGCCAGCTTACCAGCAGGGACATTGCCGGATCAGACATGCTTAAACAGGTAGACTGGATATTGAATGAAGCCGGCGATATTAAAACCACGGCATCTGTACAACAGATGCTGGGTAAGCATACCCGCATGGTTACCTGTTTGGCCAAATGGAATGGACAGGACCCGTTACAAATTGTACCGGCAGCGATCCAACAACAGGTGGGGCTTTATGGCTTCGCCAAACCGGTTATAGGCGCCATGATGCACCCGGTAGATTATTACCTGACATCGGCCATTGATGACTTAAAAGATGATGAGAAGAATATTGCAGTATTGGCCAGAAGTTATAACCAGTTGCCGTTTTCTTATGTTAAAAAATAAGATCTTGTATTATTTTTCCCGTTCATAGGTAAGTTCCACCACACCGGACTTGAATACCCTGGTGTCTATCAACTTCAAGCCTATTCGTTGTTTCAGGTCTTCAAACAAGGGT
>NZ_DATCVJ010000779.1:0-3174 GCF_036566945.1 Chitinophaga sp.
AGCATAGCTCGCTATGTGGGGTATTTTATCTTTGAAGTATTGTTTCGTAAGAATAGAAAACTGCCATAAGAAAAGGGGGCGGTTCCCGTTACCGCCCCTTTATTATTTGCCCCATAATCTTTAATTTTTCATAAAAATTAAGTCATGCCTGAACTACCCGATTTGCAGGCTTTTCGCCATAACCTGGAAAAAGCGCTGTTACATAAAAAATTGAAGTCACTGACTGTTAAGAATGCGAAGAAATTGCATGCCACACCCGAAGCGTTACAATCGGCCCTGGAGGGTCAAACGTTGGAGCATATACGAAGAGTAGGTAAAGAATTGCATTTTGAATTTAAGAATGGTCATGTGTTAGGTATGCATTTAATGCTCCACGGCAAGTTATATCTCTTCCAGAAAAAAAATGAAGAGAAATACCCCATTGTTGAATTATTATTTGGAGATGGTACCGGCCTGGTGCTGACGGATTTCCAGGGCGCCGCCAACATTTTCCTTGATCCGGAAGAGAAGACTGCACCTGATGCATTGTCCAAAGCGTTTAATGAAAGCTATCTGGAAACACAGCTGGGCAAGAAAAAGATCACGATAAAAAAATACCTGCTCGACCAGCATAATGTATTGGGCATCGGCAATGCATACGCAGATGATATTTTATGGGATGCAAAGATTTCTCCTTTTTCTGTTTGCAATAAAATTCCAGTAGCACAAATAAAAGTATTGCTGAAATCAATTAAGAAAATTTTGGAGGAGGCAGAGAAAAAAATACTGAAAAGTAAACCTGATATTATTAACGGAGAGGTGAGGGATTTTATGCTGGTGCATAATTCCAAACTAACGGAAAGCCCTGGTGGCGCGGCGATTAAGAAAGATATTGGCGGAGGGCGGAAGACGTATTATACAGATGAACAGGTGTTATTTGACTAGTTCAATGAGCTGTAGCGCATTCTGTAAAGCATAGCCATGCCCATCATTGTTGAAAAAAGCCCATATGCTATGTTTTTGTTGTTGCCAGGATTTTATTTTTTCTGCATAGTGTTGCATTGTTTTATCACTGTATAGCGCATTGTATTTACCATTAGGGCCGTGGAAACGAAGGTAAATATGTTTGGCCGTAATGGTTTCCGCATAGGGCCATCGGTTGCCGGATTCGGCGATTACCCAGGCTATTTTGTATTGCTGTAATAAAGAGGTCACCTGCGGATCCAGCCAGCTTTCATGACGTGCTTCCAACGCAAAATGATAGTCACTATAATCTTTTTTCAGCGTCCCGAAAAAGTGCGTAATTCTTTCTTCATCGAAAGCCAGCGAAGGCGGCAGCTGAATAAGTACCGGCCCCAGATGTTTTAAATATGGATTAAACAGGTCGAAAAATTTCGGTAGTGTTGTTTCCGGTTCTGTCAGTCTTTTGATATGTGTGATATACCGGCTTAATTTCGGACAGAAATAAAAGCGTGCCGGCACTTTCTGTATCCATCCTTCCACAGTAGATGAGGTAGGGAGATGATAGAAGCTGGTATTAAGTTCAGTGGTTTTGAATTTTTTTGCATGGAAGGAAAGATAGTCGGTTGGCTGTAATCCTTTAGGGTAGTATATTTCACGCCAATGGCGATAACTCCATCCTGATGTGCCGATATGTATGCCTGCACTTACCATGATACTTTTAAACAGGTAGTACAAATTCTGTTCCTGCCTGTCTATAGAAAAACTGCATCATTTTAGAGGACGCAGTTTTTTTATAGACAGGCGATGTGATCCTACGTAGTTAACACTATTTCATTTGCTGTTTTTTCTTTGGGTTGGTAAATGCCGGCCGCAATTTTTTCCACAAATGCTTTGGGGAAGAATTTTGGTAGCCAGGCGTTCAGCTTATTGGTGAAGCCGGGGATAATTTCTGCTTTGCCTTTAAAAAGCCCGTCTACCGCAATTTTTGCGACGTTTTCCGGCGTCATGTTAAACCGGTTGGCTACGTTGCGGGTATAATCGCCCATGCGGGCCCTGTTCACAAAATCGGTGTCGGTACTGCCGGGACTGAGGGCGCTGACAGAGATCGGGGAATGCCTGAGTTCATGTCTTAATCCTCGTGTAAATGAGAGCGCAAACGCTTTGGTAGCAGCATAAATATTCAGGTAGGGTACTGTTTGATAAGCGGTGGTACTGGCAAGGTTCAGCAGGTATGCTTTTGGAAATTTGCGCAGTACCGGTATATAAGCGTATGACAGGCCCACCTGTGCTTTGATGTTTACATCAATGATATTGAACTGTTCCGTCAGGGATAGTTGTTCAAAGGCGCCATTGATGCCATAACCGGCGTTGTTCACCACTACAGAAAGCACATCATGATAGGTACTGGTCCAGGTGGTCACTTTTAGCAATGCATCGGGTTGTGACAAATCCTGGTGCAACGTATGTACGTGTACGTGATACTGTGCGGACAGTTCTTCTGCGGTAGCTGCTAAAGTTGTTTCATCTATATCTACCAGTAATAAGTGATAGTTTCTTTCTGCCAGTTGTGCAGCAATGGCTTTTCCTATTCCTTTGGCTGCACCGGTTATTAATGCGTATGACATACTTGTTATTTTTTAGAGAGATGGTGTGTTTACTTCCGCGAGACGTTCCGTGCTGGCCTTTACGTTTGCCCACTGTGGTCTGCCGCCGTAGAGATGTTGTTTGAGATGTGCCAGCTTATGATAAAAGGGAGTAGGGCTATTGGCCGTTTTAGGCTGATAAGCGCCGGTGATGATGGGAATGTACATCACTCTTCTGCGGCTTTTTTCGCCGGTGTAGGGTGATTGTTGTACCCGATGCCAGAGGCGCCCATCATGTACGGTCAGATCGCCTGCTTCAATGTCGAAGCCCACTTCTTTTTCATCCGGATTATTGTCGATGAAATATTTTTTTCTGAATAATAGTTTTAAGAGTCCCTGTTCGTGTGTGCCGGGGAGTACGCGCAATCCGCCGTTGTCCAGCGGGCAATCATCGAGGTGAATGCCAACATTCAGCATAGGGAGAATGCGTGATCC
Source organism: Chitinophaga sp. (assembly GCF_036566945.1). Lineage (GTDB taxonomy): Bacteria > Bacteroidota > Bacteroidia > Chitinophagales > Chitinophagaceae > Chitinophaga. Next base: position 3,021 of record NZ_DATCVJ010000779.1, read on the forward strand.
GAGGAACAGGTCGCGGGGACTATCAGTATGCCAGCCGAGTTGTTTGAACTGGCTCTCTGCTGCATTTACATAGTGGTTGATGACCAAACCATCTTTTTCGTTTTCACCAATACGGCCGCTGTAAGCGCCCAGTAAAGAGGTGAGAGATTGCAGC
>NZ_DATCVJ010000780.1:0-3843 GCF_036566945.1 Chitinophaga sp.
CATGCAACAGGCCAGGGGGTATTTAAAAGGTGGTATTGATACTACCGGCATACATGGAGATCTGGCGAATATTGAGAACTGGCATGCCGTTGCGGGCGATGGCGTTTTCGTGAACAAGGGCACTGCGCAAACTTACCGCAATCTCACCACTTCCTATAACCTGCTGTTAGTATTACAGAAAATATCAGTAGAACGCAAAGACGCGTTAGATGAATATCAGCACAGGCTTTCTATGTTCAGGTTTCATATTGATTCGCTGGCGAGCGATCCGGCGATGTTTACTTTCCCCGATGATTCTGCCGCATTGGTGAAGTATCTGGATAAGATGCAGGTGACCCTTATTGAAATAGCGCCGGTGGATAGCATGCTGAAAACAGCCATATCTAATGTACAAACGCTGCAAAGGCAGGTAAATGTGCAAGTGTTCAAAACCGCCAACAGCATCGATGAAATTGAACTACTCCAACGACAGATTTATCGCCATACTTTTAACCGGCAGTTTGCCAACCTATGGGGACCGGTGGGTGATAACCGGCCTTTTTCCGCTATTGCTACCTACTCAAAAGCTAAAGGGCTGCTGACTTTACGTTTTTATGCACAGAACAATGCATGGAAAATAGGATTGTTATTGTTACTGATAGGTTTGTCGGCTATTTATCTGCATTCTTTGAAAAAGATTTACCAGCAGAAAGAATGGGTACAGGCGGACCAGCCAGGCAGCCTCGTATTACGATATCCATTACTATCTGCCATTATGATTGTAATAAGTGTGTTTCAATTTATTTTCACAGCGCCTCCCTTCATCTTTACGGCTATTTTATGGACCATCGCAGCGGCATCACTGACGTTCATCTACTTTGGTTTTATTTCCCGCTATTGGATGATGGTATGGCTTACCTTGTCGCTCTTGTTTGTCATTGCCTGTTTAGACAACCTCGTGCTGCAGGCATCGAGAGTAGAAAGGTGGGGGATGCTGCTATTGGGAATAGCAGGTATAATAGCGGCCGGTATTGTATTGTGGAAGCGGAAATATTGGGGCATTCTTAAAGAACAATGGATTATCTATTTCATTGGTTTTATGGGTATACTGGAATTGGGAGCCGTGATCACCAATTGTTTCGGACTATATAATTTTTCCAAAACACTCCTGACCAGCGGTTATTTTAATGTCATTATTGCCATTATGTTTTTATGGACCGTGAGACTGATCAATGAGGCGCTGGAATTAGCTTTTACTGTATATCAGGGGCAGAACAGGAAATTGTTTTATATTAATTTTCAGCGTGTGGGAACCAAAGTCCCCGCTTTGTTTTACTTATTTCTTATAGTGGGCTGGCTGATCCTCTTTGGCCGCAATTTTTATACATTCAGCCTGGTATCTACACCGGTGAGAAATTTTCTGTCACAGGAAAGAAATGTAGGGGATTATACTTTTACGATTAACACCCTGGTTTTATTTGTGTTTATCCTGGGCTTGTCGGTGGTCATTTCCCGGGTGGTATCTTATTTTGCGTCCGACAGACATCTTGGCGGCAATGCCACCTCAACAAAGGAAATGAGAACCGGGTTGGGAAGCTGGCTGCTGCTGATCCGTATTTCCATTATTACGTTAGGACTTTTCTTCGCCTTTGCTGCCGCAGGTATTCCGATGGATAAGGTGGCCATTATACTGGGCGCTTTAGGAGTAGGCATTGGTTTCGGTTTACAAACGCTGGTAAATAACCTGGTGAGCGGCCTTATCATTGCCTTTGAAAAACCAGTGAATGTAGGTGATGTGGTGGAGGTAGACAATCAGGCTGGCACTATGAAATCTATTGGTTTTAGAAGCAGTGTTATTTCTACCTGGGATGGGGCCGATATGGTGATGCCGAATGGAGACCTGCTAAATTCCCACCTGATTAACTGGACATTGGCCGGAGGCAGGCGCAGAATGAACCTCGTACTGGGGGTTGCTTATGGTACAGACCTCCCGGTAGCGCAACAGCTATTGATGGAAATTATAGGGAAAGACGACCGCATTCTGCAATCACCAGCTCCGCTGGTGATCTTTCAGGACTTTAACAATAGCGCTATAGATGTGAAACTGCTATTCTGGGTAAGGACTACCGGGGACGCGCTTCCTGCTAAGAGTGACCTGATTATGGCTATCAATAAAGCTTTTCAGGAACATAATATCTCCATACCTTTCCCGCAACAGGACATTCATATACATACAAAACCGCCTTCGCCGGATACAGAAAAAGGGCCAGCCTAAAGTGGCTGTTGCACAACTCAACTTTTTTCCCTTGCGTGCTTTAATTATATTAGAGTATGCAAGGGAAAAAAAAATTTCAGGAAAAGCTATTCATGCAATTCCAACTTTCCGATCATATTCCGGAGGATAATTTCTACAGGGGTCTAAAAAGCACATTAGATTTCTCCTATTTGTATCGTTCTACCCAAAAATATTATGGTAAAGAGGGTCAGAAAAGTATTGACCCTGTAGTTTTTATGAAGTTGATGCTGGTAGGCTACCTGGAGAACCAGGTGAGTGATAGGCGTATAATCGCGTCCTCCCGCATGCGTTTGGACATTCTTTACTTCCTTGGATATGATCTGGACGAAGAGCTTCCATGGCATTCCACTCTTAGTCGTACCCGGCAGCTTTATGGGGAAGGTCAATTTCTGGAATTGTTTAAACAGGTATTAAAACAATGTATAGATAAGGGTCTTGTTTGCGGTAAAAGACAGGCTGTAGATAGTGCATTCGTTAAAGCCAATGCTGCAATGTCTGGCATGGTGGAACGGGAGATACTGGCCGATGCGGGTATCTATACGGAAGAACTGAAGTCAACAGAGGAGCAGGATAGTTCTGCTGCTGGCTCAAAAGATAAAAAGCCACAGAAAATACAAGCAGGCACAGTATCTAAACCTACCAATAAGACCCACGTAAGTAAATCTGATCCTGATGCAAGGATGTCGGTAAAACCGGGTAAAGTAACCCGGTTAAATTATGTAAGCCAGGTGAGTGTTGATACAGCCAGCCATGTTATCACCCACATCCAGGCTTTTCATGCAGACAAAGGAGATAGCCAGTGTTTTAGGCAGGTACTGGAAACAACAATTGAAAATCTTGCAGAAAATGGCCTGATCGTGTCTGAAGTATTAGCAGATACCGCCTATAGCAGCGGAGATGGTTTAGAGGCATTGGCAGCTAAAGATATAATAGGTTATATTCCGAACCCTTCCGGGTACAGAGCTGAACGGCAGGGATTTACTTATGAAAAAGAGCATGATAGATATCGCTGTGCGCAAGGTGCCTATCTTACGCTAAGGCGTATCAGGACAGATAGAGGCAGACCGCTTAAAATCTATAGGAGTAGTGTAAAGGATTGCAAGCAATGCCCTTTGGCTAAAAGTTGTACAGATCCCAATGGAATCAAGAGTATAGAAGATTCTATCAGTAAAGCATTGAATGATCAGATGCACCAACGGATGCAATCCAGGAGAGGTAGAAGAATGGCAAGATTACGAAGTAGTACGGTAGAACCGGTATTAGGTACCCTGATCAATTTTACCGGGATGAAACAGGTTTACACTAAAGGTATCCAACTGGCCAATAAAGCGATGATCATGGCCGCTATTGCTTATAACCTCAAGAAGTTAATGAAAGCAGTTACCCGAAAAGTATTGAAAATAAATTATGGGCAACTCAAATTGCCTATAAACGGCTTCTCCTGTATTTACATCCTTATACACAGCTTAATATCAACTTATCACTGTAACAACAACAACATTTTTACTAACAGTAAAAGGCTCAATAACCTTCTAACCTAAATTAAGTAAGAGGTTATTGAGCCTTTT
>NZ_DATCVJ010000781.1:0-1904 GCF_036566945.1 Chitinophaga sp.
GAAGCGCCGCCATTTGCTCTTCATAACGGATACCGGATATACCGTTTTTGATAGCATGGCTGAAAGCCGCTACCCCAACGCCATTCGGCGATACCACACCAAGACCTGTTATAACAACCCTGTTACTCATTGCTTTTATTAAGGATCATGCCTGCAATAATACCATCGCAGACTAACTTGCCGGCAGCATTGTGCAGCGCCACCCGGCATTTCAATTTATTAAACCGGAAATATATTTTCTCACCGGTTGCTGTTACTGTTTCCCCCGGGGAGACGGACAGGTAAAAGTCGATCTGTGTGGAAGTCATGGCTACGGCGGGGACCTGTTGCTGTATCTCTTCTCTCAACAAATAAATACCCAAACAGGCCAGTCCAATTTGTGCCATCACTTCTGTGAGGAGTACCCCGGGTGTAACCGGATGCCCCTTAAAATGACCCTGATAACAGGGCAGATCTGCTTTAAATGTATACGTACCCCTTACCCGGGCTTCATCAATATATTCCAGCGCATCCACAAACAGAAAGGGTGGCGCATATGGTAAATGTACCAGGATGTCTTCTTTCGTCATAAGCTAGTGAATATGCGTTCCTCCGTCTACGGGTATGATAGCCCCATTGATCCAGGCTGCTTCGTCTTTGCATAACAGGTATACCACATTCGCCACATCTTCCGGCGTAGTAAGGCGCTGAAAAGGATTCCGCTCCTTGCCATACGCCAGCAATTCGCTGCTGCCTGGAATTTTTTGCAGGGAAGCAGTATCCGTAATCCCCGCCCGGATACAATTGGCCCGGAGGCCCTGTGGTGCAAATTCCAGTGCCATACTTCGCGTAATTGTTTCCAATGCAGCCTTGGCAGCAGATACTGCCGCATAGTGCTGCATGGCCTTATAACTACCATCGCTGGTAAAAGAAAGGATACGTGCATCTGCTGCAAATAGTTGCCTGTGCAAGGTTTCCGCTGCCCATTCGTATAAACTGAGCGCCATATACTGGATCGACATCGTAAAATCCTCTGCTGATAGTGCGGGCAGTGCTTTGAGATTGCCCCGTGCAATGCTATGCAGGAGGCAACGGATACGCCCCTTCTCTCCCATCGCTGTCTGCAGTTGGGATAATACCTCCGCGCGCTTTTCAGGATTTAACAGGTCGATGTTAAAGGAAAGTACCTGTACACCGAGTGCTTTAATATCTCCCAAAGCCTGCTCAATGGCGGGCAACTCTACACGGGTATTACGATGTACGATGCAGATGTTCATACCATGCGCCGCCAGCTTACGTGCCGACGCCAGTCCTAAACCGCTGCTGCCCCCTAATATCAACGCCCAGTAAGTATCAAACTCTTTTACCATTGTAATAAAATTCGCTGTGCAGAAAAACCGGGACCGAAACTGAGCATCAGCCCTTTGTCACCTTTGGGAAGTTGTTTTTCCATAAATCGTTCCAGTACATATAACACCGTGGCGCTGGACATGTTGCCGTACAAACGTAATATTTCTTTGGTGTCGTCCAGCTTCTTGCCCATGTTGCGGAAAAGTTCCTCTACCAGGTTGATGATTTTTTTACCGCCGGGATGAAAAATGAGGTGATCTACTTCTGCAATGGTCATATTATTTTTAGCCAGAAATGGATGCACAATGTCTCCAAAGTGTGCTTCAATTTTTTCCGGTACTTCTATGTCTAACACCATTTTCAAGCCGGTGTTGGAAAGATGAAAACCCATGAGGTAGTCCGCATCATAGAAATGATACATTTCTTCCGCAATGATTTCCGGGCCGCTATCCTGTTCATGTGAAGATAAAATAACGCAGGCAGCGCCATCACCAAAAATGGCAGCGCTGACAATATTCGCCATGGAATAATCATCCAGCTGGAAGGTAGCCGTAGGCGATTCCACGGCAATCACC
>NZ_DATCVJ010000782.1:0-5453 GCF_036566945.1 Chitinophaga sp.
AGTTCAGACCATTAGTGAACTACCTGAAAGGGAAGTCTGAAAGTACAGATGAGAAGAATATTGAGCTTCTGGCGTGGCTAATTGACTTTCCCGGCAGGCCTTGGGAAATGGGGAAGGAGATTTCCGACTATGGTGATATAACTGAAGTTCCGGTATTGGAGGATATCGACCAGGTAACAGGAGACCCGGTAAAGGAACCCGATTCCCCGACGACCCAGTCCGCAACTGGAAGGGATAACCGAGAAGGAATTCCGGTAATTCCGGAAATTCCAACAACTACGGTCAGCGTTGGTGGTCTAATTGGAACGGAAAGTGGGGGTGTTAACCCAACAGAAACCGGTAAGCAGGAAAAGGTAAGGGGGAAATCCACCAAAACACTGGCCGCCGCGGTGATGTTATCGCTGGTGCTGGGTACAGGAGGCATGTGGTGGTGGAAAGATAAAAATCAGACGCCGCGCTCCGGGTACTGCATGTATTGGCTGGAGGATCATTACGAGCCCATAGACTGTAACCAGAAAATATCTAATGCAAGGGTTATAGCGTTAGATACCATGAGGTTGAAAAATTTAAGGAAGATAACCAGGCCGGACACCATTACCAGTCTGGCCATAGGAAAAGTTTGGTATTCTAAAATTAATGGGAGAATGGAATATTTTACATCGGGAGGAGAACACCCGGTGATTTTTAGCCGTCAGTTGAAGCCTATTACCATCTATATTATCGATAAGTACATCCTCCCGGGTATCACGAATAGTAACTAAAAGTGACAATCGGGAAGAGGAACAAACTGAGGTTTTCATCGGTTAGGAGTAGGGGGACTCTCACAAGTAATATTTAGTAATAATTATTTCAGTCCGGAATGGTAAATTTTGGCAGTCTTGCAGTAAAGCGATTTTTCAGATTGGATAATATTATATCCAATTTAGATGTTTTGGATATAGTATTATCCAATCTTGTTCCGGGTTTTTATTTTTTGTGAGGGTATTTTCAGGGCAGAACAGGAAATGATGTCTCCGGCATTCAACCTTGTAAAATAATGATTAATCAGGATCGGGTAGAATGCGCGACTCTTCGCAAAAAGCGATACCGCAACATCAAAAATTATATTTTGAAATAAATTATCTAAAAATGAGTTTAGATATACCTGAAAACTAAAGGAATTCCTCAATTATTTTCGAGATGCCTTCCTTGCTTTTAGGAAATTGCGGCAGGCTTATCGCAAATGATTTTGACTGTAACTGGTCCCCGGGGTTGGGGGAATATCTTCAACTATTAATAATTGTCTTTTTTTCTTTTCTATATCCTGTCAAACTTACACCTCTATGCTTCTTGAAAAATTTATTTAGATGGCTTTCATCAGCAAAGCCGAACTCATTTACAATCTCGTTAATCCTCATATCACTAAAGCTTAATCGGTGTTCTATCAACCGAATTCTATAGTTGGCAATAAATTGTTGGATCGTTTCGCCACATTGATTCCTGAAATAGCTTCCCAAATAAGTATCTGATATGCCAAATTTATCGGCAATGAAGGAAGCCTTCAAATTTGCAGGTGAAAAGATATTGGACTGTATATGATTGATGATGTCCAGTATTCGCTTATCTGCGTTTCCCTTAATACCTGGTGGTTTTATTTTTGAAATATTCCTGACAGCAATTACAATCAATGCATTTACATAGTGCGCGGTTAAATCTTCATCATAGATGTCCTTATGTGCAATGGCGTGCAACAGACATTCTACTATCGACTTAACGAGGAATTCATCTTCTTTTTGTTTTAGAATGCAGCCCGATAAATGTGACGCGTAGTATAATAAACACTCGATGCAGTTTATATTTTTAGACCTGTATTCTTTGACATATTCGTTATTAATTCTAATCAGCAGGAATTCTGTCGTTTCACTAATATGAAAGTTATGATAATCGTTGGGTGTCATTAACATCAGGTTGCCCGGCCGGAAGGCAATACAGTTGCCATTTACACGGAGAAATCCCGTGCCGGAAATAACATACACCATTTGGAAAAAGCTAAACTGTAAATCGCTGGCCGGGCATTCATCTACCTTACGATAAACAACTTCGAAGGATTGATGCATATTTTCCTTTTTCATAGGGTAAAAATACCTTTTTATCATTGAAATGTACTGATATCTACGTGGTGCTCAGTTTAATTTTGATAAAAATTACTGATATGAAGAATAGGAATAAGCACCACCTGCATAAGAACACCCTTGCCCTCATTGCTATTTGTATGGCTACGCTGATGTTTTCGTTAGAGATTTCCAGTGTACCAGTGATACTCCCGACCCTTGAAAAGGTATTAGGCGCCAACCTGAGGGATATGCAGTGGATCATGAATATTTATACAATCGGCTGTACAACAGTGCTGATGGCAGCAGGGACACTGGCCGATAAATATGGCCGTAAGCGGGTGCTCCTTATTACGCTTGGCTTATTTGGTATTGCGTCCCTGGTTTGTGGTTTGGCGGAAAATGTATCAGTGCTGATTGTAAGTCGTTTTTTTCAGGGAGTAAGCGGAGGCGCCATGTTGATTTGTCAGATATCAGCCCTTTCTCACCAATTTCAGGAAGGAAAGGAGCGTAGTAAAGCCTTTGGAGTATGGGGTATTATCCTTGGATTGGGATTAGGGTTCGGACCAATTATAGGCAGTGGTATTGTGGGGTTACTGTCCTGGAAATGGGTTTTCCTGATACACGTGCCCATAGCTGTTCTGGCTGCTGTTCTTGTTTATGGGAATGTGGCAGCATCCAAAGACCCGGAGGCGAAGAAACTGGATGTTTGGGGAATCGTCACGTTATCGTTATCTGTTTTTGGCGTCACTTATTTCATTACACAAGGAAGCGATATTGGTTTTACCAGCCCCTCTGCAATTTGTATACTTATCGCTGCAACAATAAGCTTTATCATTTTTGTATGGGTTGAAAAAAACAATGATTACCCGATGTTTGATTTTTCTGTATTTAAAACACGCAATTTTTCAGGTGCGATTTTGGGTGCTATCGGTATGAATTTTAGCTTTTGGCCATTTATTATTTATCTGCCTATTTATTTTCATAGCTGTTTGGGTTATGATGTGATAACTGTGGGGCTTTCTTTGCTGGCTTATACACTCCCTACCTTAATTATACCACCATTGGCGGAGCGCCTTTCCGCCCGGTATCGTCCAGGCATTGTTGTTCCTTCAGGACTGTTTATAATCGGTTTAGGATTTATAGTGATGAGGTATGGAAGTCTGGCCCGAAATGCAGGCTGGCTCACCATGCTGCCCGGTTCCATATTGGCAGGTATTGGATTAGGCTTAACCAATACACCTGCCACCAATACTGCCACAGGCTCGGTTTCAAGCAATCGGGCAGGAATGGCTTCCGGTATAGATATGAGTGCCCGGTTGATTACATTGGCCATTAATATTGCATTGATGGGATTTATCCTGGTAAAAGGAATTTTATCTTATCTGGAAACTGCATTAGCTCACCTGTCACCCCATAAACTACCATTGCATGCGTTGGCGGAAAAAGCAGCCACTGGAAGCTTACACACGCTTCAACGTGATTTTCCACAGTTATCTGATGTAGATCCTTCCGGAATGGTGATGCATGCAGCACTCCTGCAAGGTTTTGACTGGATAATGTTATACGGTGGTATTGGTGTCTGGATTTTATCGCTGGCAAGTTTTATCACCTTTGGTTGGAAGAAAGTATATACATCCGTATAAATGCTTCGTAGCGATAAGGTAAGTTCAGGGAGGTCAAAAAAAGGAAACAATCAAAACTGATTGTTTCCTTTTTTTATAAGCTATCATCCGAAATTAGCGGCGATGGTTTCCAGGTATTGTTCAATAGGCACGGAATTGCGCAAAGCAATAAGATCGTTGCCCATTTTTCCGATAACGTTTCTGAATTGCTTGTTTTGGCCGGTAGCTAAACTGTAAATCACATCCACAATAGTCATTGGATTATCCAAAGCCTGGTTTGCATTGCTAAAAATCTGCTTTACTTTATTCGTAATTGCATCATATGCCTCTATGGAAGGATTGATGTTCCATACCACATTATGCTGAAAATTATTATCGGCCGAACCGCCTTGCTCAATAAGATGCAGGTCAATGTTCAAAGGCTTCAATTCATAATAAAGCCCTTCTGTTAAGCCTTCCAGTGCAAACTTTGACATATTGTACAAAGAGCCAACAGGGACCGCGGTAGTGAGGCCCATCCAGGAACTGATATTGATAAATTTGCCACCTCCCTGCTCACGAAAGTGAGGTAAGAAGGCGCGGATAATATTGATCGGGCCACGGACATTTACTGCAAATTGCCAGTCAATATCTTTTTCGTTAGCCAATTCCAATGCACCATATGTACCCAGCCCCGCATTGTTAACTACAACGTCAATTTTTCCAAAGGCCGCAATCGCAGCGTCGACAGCGGCTTTTACCTGGTCTGTTTGGGTAACGTCCAGCCTGAAAATTTTGATATTGTCGTATTGCGTGAGTGTTGTTTCTTTCTCAGGAGTACGCATAGTAGCTGCCACATTCCATCCTTGTTCAGCAAAATATGTAGCCGTCAGTTTTCCCAATCCTGAACTTGTGCCTGTAATGAAAATTGTTTTACTCATGATTTCAGATTTTAAAATAAAAACCAAAATTAATCATATAGTGGTATAACTTTGTAACCAGTATAACGCATGATACCAATGAAAAAGACAAATGGCATATTATCCAACCCACGTAACCAGGCAGAAGAAATACAGGCTTTACAGGATTGTATTTATGTAGTTGGTGGCAAATGGCGGTTACCCATCATTAATTCCATTTGCAATGGAAATAAACGGTTCCGTGAGATAGAACGCAGCATCCCCGGCATCACTACCCGGATGCTATCAAGAGAGTTAAAAGATCTCGAATTGAACAAACTGATTAAACGTACAGCTAATCCCGGTCCGCCGGTATTGGTAGCATATGATGCTACTGCTTATTGCAAGACTTTCGCAGGCATTATTCTGGAAATGATTAAATGGGGCAAACAGCACAGAAAAGAGATCCGGAAAGTTGAAAAAGGATAAGTACTTTAAACCCGCTTAATACTCCTTTTTTAAAAATTTCAATCTGCTGCTCACCTGCTTTAACCATTCCCTTGCCATCAGCTCATGTCCAGCCACTGTTGGATGAACGTGGTCCCAAATCCAATATTTTTCCGGTGCTCTTTTTAAGGCATCATTAAATACCTGCTGAAAAGGCACAAATACGGCATTGTAATCCCGTGCCAACCGTCGGGCTATTTCCTGCCTTTTCTTTACATCGGCCACTCTGGGATTGGTGTCGCCTTCCGTACCGCCATAAGGCAACGTAAAAGGTTCGCCAATTACCATTAACAGGTGGGGGTTTTGAGCCCTGCTCTCATCCAGTAATTGTCTGTACACCTGCTCATACTGTT
>NZ_DATCVJ010000783.1:0-3080 GCF_036566945.1 Chitinophaga sp.
CGGGATTACTTCAAAACGGCGGATGCCCAATGGTTGCGTTACCGCATCAATGGTATGACCGGCGGCGATCACAGAAGTAGTGAGTGAATACAGATAAGGATCTTTTAATCCGTTCCACAGGTGTGGGCGGGTAACGGGGAGCTCCTGCCGGATGATGTTAATGCCCTGCGGGCTGAGTACCACCTCTTTAACGGCAACGGCTATACGCTTTCCCTGTTGATCTTTGATTTCACTTTGTACCTGTACGGTAGTATGATGTGCTTGTTTATTTTCAATTTTGGCAACAACGCTGATGTCTGCTTTTTTATCGCTGACATTTTCCTGGCTGATGGCGAGTCCGGACGATGCGTAATCGGTAGTGGTGATATTAATATCGTTGGTGATGAGCAGGTTCACGGGGCGATACATACCGCCGAAAATACCGAACAGGAAATTGTTGATCGGCAGTACATCTTCTCTCGCCTGGTTATTGGCTTTCAGCACAAGGGTGTTTTCTTCTCCATACTTCACCGAATGGGTAATTTCAAAGCAGAAGGCTGCATAAGAACCTTTGTGTTCGCCGATGAGACGATTGTTCACATACAGGTTAGCCACAGATCCAACACCGTCGAACCGGAGAAATAATCTTTTCCCTTTGAGGGCAGCATCTACTTTAAAAATCTTTTTATAGCAGCCATCGCCGGCATAAAAATTTTTGCCTTCCTGCATGTCTTTGTTATTCCAGGTATGTGGAATGGTAACATTTGACCAGGCAGTATCTGTTTGCTTGTTATCGGGCGTGAGTGGACCTTTTCTGAAAGCCCAGCCATCGTTGAAAGGAATTACTTTTCTTCCTTCCTGTCCGTACCCCTGTAAAAACAGGAGTACAGTCAGGAATGTTATAAGGGTGTATTTATTCATCGGTGCTGGTTATTTGCGGTATCCTTCATTTTGTTCCAGTACGGCGTCTTTGTTGACATCTATTTCCGACTGTGGAATAGGCAAATGGATATTGAAGTCATTGATGGTGGGTGCAACTTTCGGATTGTATTTCCGGACTCTTTCCACCAGTTTTTTGGTACGTACCAGGGTGAGGCGACGCAGTTCTTCGGCGGTCAGCTCTCTGGCTCTTTCATCGAGGATATAATCCATGTTTACATCGGCAGCCAGGACTGGTGTGGCATGTGCACGGTCGCGGATCACGTTGATGCTGATAGCCGCATCGCCGGGACGTCCCTGCAGCAGTTGTGCTTCGGCCAATAGCAGGTAAGTTTCGCCGAGGCGCATTTGTATCCTGTCTTTGTACGACTGGGCGCCCTGAATATCCTGTGGCTGGAACTCGTACCATTTGGTGGTATGTGCAAAAATATTCTGTATGGTATCAAAACCGGTTACTACTACTGGTTGTCCGTATTTAGCACCAGCCGGATCATTGTAATAAAACTGACGGCGGATATTGTACGGAGAATTGCGCATATCTTTTTGTTCGTACAGATTGTATGTCCACCAATTAGTAGGTCTGATCCTGCCAATGCCGCGTCCACCGAGTGAATCGCATACTTTCATGCCGGCCACGTTTACATAGAATGGTCCCCATTCGCGACGGCGCTGATCAAAAGTAGAGCCACCACCGGTTACATTGTATTGTTGTTCCAATACCCAGATCGCTTCGGTGTTGCCCTGGCTGCGGCGCATATTGCCGTAGGTGAACATATCCGCAAACGGATCGCCGGGCAGGGTGGCTTTGGTACCATAGCGCGTTGTAACGAGTTGAAAGAATTTACTATCGATCACTCTTTTAGCAGCGGCTTCTGCATCGGCAGGTTTGTTGGCACGGAGGTACGCTTCTGTGAGCAGTTGTGTGGCTGCAAACTTATTGATACGTCCCTGACTCGCTACGCTGGCAGGGTCCGGGAGATGGGCTTCTGCAAAAGTGAGGTCAGTAATGATCTGTTGTACAACGGCATCTTCGGTGGCCCTGGTGTAATCGGTGCGTGGTACAGATACCGGCGCTGTTATCAATGGTACACCTCCGAAAAGAATCGATAAATGATTGTATGCATATGCACGGAAGAAAGAAGCTTCTGCTTTGTAGAAGTCACGTTGCTCATCTGTGAGGATGGCTTTAGGATTGGCGGAGGCATCAATGATTACATTGGCCCCGTTGATCACTCTATAGCAGAAGTTCCAGATACTGCTTAAAGAACCGGTTTGTGAATTGAGGCTCTGATAGTTCTCATAGGGCGCCTGAACGGTGCTGGGCTGGCCGGTAATAGCCATATCGGTGCCCACGTAGAAGGTGGCCAGTAAGCCTTGTACATCTCCATAATCGTTACGTACGGTACTCAAAAGGCCCGTGCTGGCTGCTTCAAAGCCAAGTTGGTCCACGAGTGTATTATCTGGCGCATAGTCAGATTTCAGTTCTTCGTCGAGAAAACTTTTGCTGCAGGAAGACAGGGAGGTGAGGAAAACACCTGCTGCCAGCATTCCGCATATATATAAGCTCTTTTTCATGATCATCTCTTTTTAAATTAGAAACTGATATTTGCCCCCATGATGATGGTGGTGTTAAGCGGATAAAAATTAGAACTCTGGATATCGGGACCCTGACCGTTGGCTAAACGCATGGCCTGGTTAGCGGTACCGGAGGTGGCGAGTGCAGAAGGAGATGTTTCCGGATCATAGCCTTGCCATTTGGTGAAGGTGGCGAGGTTACGGCCGCTGATATACACCTGCAGACTGGAAATTTTATGACGCTGTAATACCTGTTTATCGAAATTGTAACTGAGTGTGATATCTTTTAAGCGGGCAAAAGATGCATCCTTTGCATACTTATATCCTTTTGGATTGGTATAGAACAATGCCGGGTTGGTATTGATCTTGTTTTCCGAAGTCCAGTAGGGAATATCAGCAGGGAGGTTTACAATGCCGGCCTGATCTCTGTTATCCAGGATAGGATTAGCGCGCATACCGCCATGTACATCCTGGATGAAAATATTCAGGGTTAAGTTTTTGTAGCGGAAGGTATTGGTTAAACCAGCTACATATTTTGGCAACTGTGAACCCAGGTAAGTACGGTCATTGGCTTCAATTTTACCGCT
>NZ_DATCVJ010000784.1:0-3609 GCF_036566945.1 Chitinophaga sp.
ATGCGTTTTCGGATTAATACCCCGAGAATCCTGTCAAAGAGATGTATTAAGCCCCTGCATGCGCCCTCTATAGCATCGCTTTACACTTACCTGAAAGTATCTTCCGTGGCCGCCATCGGTCTTATTTGTGGTTTTCCAGGCTGTGATTCCGAAGGAATTGAATCTTTCGGCCATCAGCCGGTTAGGAGACTCAAATTGTTGGCAGGGGCCGGTTGCCTGTAACACTATTTGCTGAATATGGGTATTTGGAAGCGGGAACAATAAATTTCCGATAAGGAACCAGCAATAATAAGTGAGAAAATCTCCTTTCTGTTAAATAAATATATTTCGTAATATTACATTCGTTTGCATTTAATGATTCTCCTATGAAATACCTGCACTGTGATAGTTGTGGACATGCCAATCCACTGAAATCTGAATATCTCACCTTCTGTGATGACTGTGGTAAAAAATTGCCGGAAACTTTTGCTGATTGGCGAAAGTTGCATCCCATGGCCACATTTTCCGAGTATACACAGCAGGTGGGTATCTCCCAGAAAACAGATAAACAAAATTTCCTGCTGAGCTGGATGAAAAGGCAGGTACAACCGGCCAACAGGGGCAAAGTGATCCTGTTTTTCTCTATTTTCCTACTATTGATTGCGGTAACCGGCACCTTATTCGGGAAAAGGGCCATGTTTACCTTTATCTACCCGAAGGTACCTGTCAGTTCTTTGTATAGTAGCTGGCAAACGGCTAGCATAGGTCGGCAGGCCCTGGAAATAAGCACACCCGTGAAGTTGTGGGTACACGACCAGCCACTGGAAGGAGAGGACGCGAAAGTGATAGAATATGCCAAGAGCTATCGAAATGAAGATGGAGGCGGCATCCGGATTGCAGTGAATATGTTCAGCTATCAGGGCAACGTGGCAAACGACCTCGAAGCAGCCGTGGCGGCGTCGCATAATAGTATGCAACTAAGTGAAACCGCCAGTGATATGGATTGTAAGTCAGTACCAGTACTTATTTCCGGTATGAAAGGTATTTTAGAAGAAGGTAACTATCTGTACAACGGAGGTATCCGATTGGCTTTCTGTAACCTGGTAATGATTAAAGGGAGCAGCCGTTGGCAGATCCAGATTAGCTACCGCGATGATGACCAGGTGGGCCATCAGGTGGCCCAAAGAATACTGAAGTCTGTAAAAATTAAGTAACATCTATATTTGTGGCAAAAAAAATCTGTAATTAACTGTTGCATTTCATACCTTTGCACGGTTTTTTATCCGAACCTTCAGGGCTTTTTATGCCCTCGAAGGTTTTTTTTAAAATATAAAACAAGACAGATACCAGAAATGCCTCAGACAAGAACCATCCAACCTGCCATACTGCTGTTAGACGACGGTACGGTTTTTCAGGGAAAAGCTTTTGGGAAAATTGGCACTGCTGCCGGTGAATTAGCTTTCAATACCGGTATGACGGGTTACCAGGAAGTGTTTACGGACCCTTCTTATAAAGGACAGGTACTTATAATGAACAACTGCTACATCGGGAACTACGGCACCAAAAAGGATGACGTAGAGAGCAGCAGTGTTAAGATCAATGGTTTGATCGCTAAAAATATCGCGTACAACTATTCCAGGAAGATGGCCGATGCGTCGCTGGAAACGTTCCTGACCGATAATAACCTGGTTGCCATTTATGATGTAGACACCCGTGCGCTCGTTTCCCACATCCGTAGCAAAGGTGCTATGAACTGCATCATTTCTTCTTCTATCCTGGACATTGATCAGCTGAAAGCTGAACTGGCTAAAGTTCCTTCTATGGAAGGTCTGGCGCTGTGCAAGGAGGTAACTACTCCGGAAGTATACAATGTTGGTGATCCGGCAGCGGAAATCCGTATTGCAGTACTGGATAACGGTGTGAAAAGAAATATGCTGAAATGCCTGTCTGACAAAGGAGCCTACCTGCAGGTATTCCCAACTGACACTACTTTTGAAGTATGCGAAGAATTTAAACCGCATGCCTACTTTATTTCCAATGGTCCTGGCGATCCGGCTCCGCTGACTTATGCAGTGGAAACGGTAAAGCAGATCCTGGCTGCAGAAAGACCTATGTTTGGTATCTGCCTGGGACATCAGCTCCTCGCACTGGCCAACGGTATTCCTACTTACAAAATGCACCACGGTCACCGCGGATTAAACCATCCGGTAAAGAACCTGAAAACAGGTCTTTGCGAGATCACCACCCAGAACCATGGTTTTGCAGTAGATCCTAAAGCAGTAGCAGCCAGCGAAAATGTGGAAATTACCCACATCAACCTGAATGATAACTCTGTAGAAGGTATCCGTATCAAAAATAAACCAGCATTCAGTGTACAGTATCACCCGGAATCCACACCTGGTCCGTTTGATAGCCGTTACCTGTTTGACGACTTTTTTGAGATGATTAAGAAGCATAAAGCATAAAGCCTAAAGCGAAAAGCAAAAAGCTATAAAAGCGAATGACCGAAGCATAGATTATTCAATTAATCGCTTCGGTCATTCGCTTTTATAGCTTTTTGCTTTATGCCTTCAGCTTTCAGCTTTCAAAAAAACGGAGACGGTCCCGAGGAATCGGGACCGTTGCATTTTAAAATTCCACGTTATGAAAACAAACGAATTAACGATAACACATAGTGTCAGTTTTTCCGCCCGTTTTATTACATAACAATATTATAGAAAAAAGGTAAACGAGTAAGGGAATATTTTGAGATTATTTAGGAGTGGAATGAGCTTTTTGCCTGTTTTTTGGCAGAAATGGAAAAAAATGGCAAAAAAATACGGCTCTGTGATCAGAGCCGTTTGCCTTTATAAATTCCACGTTATGAAAAACTGATACAAAAATACGATATTTTGCTAAAACGTTTTAGTTAATCTTTGAGTTTTACAGAAGACTGATAAATCTTCTTTGTATAACGATTCAAAGGTCGGACCAAATAAACGTTCTAAGAAATAATGCAGGTTAAATTTTTCTTAAACAAGTTTAGATTTTGCAGTCCATCGTATTTGTAAATATTTTTATAATTTGATTTTTTTTGTCGTTGTTGTTATTTATGTATCAAATATACGAAACAAAACATGAAAATTCCAAGCATTGCGTGTTAAATAATTGCATTTTTCTCAAAAAAAGTAAACATTAAATTATTTACAATATGTTTTCACTCTTATTTATTGAATTTTACGCTTCTGCTCCCTGTAAAAATTATTTGGAAATTTTGCCTGGGTATACCTCCAGCGCTTTTTTCAGGCAGACCATTGCATGACTAATGTCCGTCGTATTTAATACATAAGCCAACCGAACTTCATCTTTACCCAGTCCAGGAGTGGCATAAAACCCGGTGGCCGGCGCCATCATCACGGTTTGGCCTTCATGAGAAAAGGATTCCAGCATCCACTGACAGAACTTATCTGAATCATCGATCGGTAATCTGGCCATTGCATAAAAAGCACCACCCGGATTAGGACAGTATACACCTGGAATCTCATTCAGCATTTTTACCAGGATATCCCGGCGGCTAAGATATTCCGCTTTGATGCCGTCAAAATAGTCGGCTGGCAGGTCTACCGCTGCTTCACCTGCAATTTGTGCAAA
>NZ_DATCVJ010000785.1:0-13380 GCF_036566945.1 Chitinophaga sp.
GGGTATAGTATGGCCAGTAGCCCCATGATAGCGGCTACGCCACCGTTGGCAAATACCTGTCCGGCGCTGCGTTGCTGGGGATGCGGATCTTCCAGGGAAGCTTTCAGCTGTTTTTTATGAGAAGTGGCTTTTACACCAAGGATAAAAAAGGTACCTAATAATACGAGGCCGCCATAGCTGGTACCGAGGGCTATCAGCATGGCAATGAGAGCGGCCATACCGGCAGCGGGTATCGTTAGTTTACCAGTCTTAACACAGAGGAAGGCAATAGCGATGATCACCATCGCTACCGGTAATATTCCGAAAGAAAAGGATAGTAGTTGCATAATGAAATGCAAAACTATACAATTCTACATATAGGGAGCGGCTTTTCCCTTTACCCATTCATGTTGCAGGGCCCAGCTGTTCCAAACAGATTTGGCCCATTTACGGATGGCCGCGTAGAGGTCTTCGTTGCTGCCGGCCCGCAGTACTTCCTGCACCGTAATGGCGGCGGCTTGTCCCGGAGGTGATAGTGGTTCCCATTGTTGTTTGGGAATGATGCTGTGTACATGTTGCACCTGCCGGCCGGTATACTGCTGTTCCAGCGCCAGGTACAGCCCTATCAGTGCGTAGGCGGTGGTCATGCTTTTGGCTACGCCGCCCGCGTGCTGGGCGCTATAGGCATCTACTGACAGCTGATGGTGAAAGTCCGGGTGCTCGAGGGCAAATGTGCGGGCAGAAAGCTGATTGAAGAGGTCCAGGCATTCACCGGAAGCATTATACCTGTCGGAAGGGGCCAGTTGTTCATCTGCAAGGTGCAGATGACAGCCCGGGCAAATGATTTTATTTGCTGTCATAGCTGCTGAGTTAGTGCTGGTGTAAAACTTAAATTTAACGAATTTTACACCAGCACGAACGTTATTCCTGCACTAAACGAATCATGGTACTTAACTCCGTAATCAGTGCATCATCGTTACCTAAAAATCCGCCAGACCGGAAACGGATGTTCCCCTGTTGGTCCAGTAACACTTTATAGGGCACACTGGGTACTTTGAAATGCGTAAACGCTTTGTAATTGCTTTCTCCTTTCATGGGCTCATCCATCAGATAGCGGAAGGGAAAGGGCTTTTCCCGGCTAAACTGTTTTACTTTCTGCAAGGCATCGCCGGTTTCGAAGGTGGCTATAAAAAGGAATACCACCTCCGGAAACTGCTGCATCACCTGTTGCATGGCAGGAAAGGATTGAATACAGGGCTTGCACCAGGTGGCCCAGAAGTCCAGTACCACGATCTTCCCTTTTAAGTCCGCCAGTCTCACCATTTTGCCGGCGGTATCCAGCAAACTGATAGCCGCTACTTTTTCCCGCAGCATGCTTTCTTTTAGTTCCTGACGCAGATGAGTATCCGCTACCGGACGCAAGGCGGCGATGTATTGTGCGAAAGGAATCTGGTGGCTCGTTTTTTCGTATAGCCCTTGTAGTTGTGCCTTCATCTGCACCGATGCAGTACCGGTTTTCACCGCCCTTTCCAGTAAAGTGGTGGCGGTTACGCTGTCACCGGTGGCGATCAGTAGCTGCACATATAATACCCCGGCGTCTTTACTTTTCGTATGCGCATATGCGGTAGCTGCGTAAGGTATCCCTGCAGCATATGCCTGTTGATCGTAGTACAGCGACGCCACCATCAGATACGCATCCCATTCCGTATAGCCACTGCTGGTATCTGTTGCCTGTACTCCCTTCTGCGCCCAGGCCATGGCCTGCTCCGGTTGCTGCTGCAGCCGGTAGTAGCGGGCAGCTTTACTATATACAGTCAGGGCGTCCCGCTTATGGTGCAACAACGACAGGCAGGCACTAGCCGCCGCGGTATCGCCGGCTTCAATAGCCGCCATACTCATCTGCTGATACAATTGCGTATAGGCATAGTCCGGGCCTCCTGCTGTCGCCGGTTCCGGAAATTGCTGCATAAAATGGGCGAATAAGTCCGACTTCTCCCTAAATTCCTTTGCCTGCTGTATGGCCTGCATATGTTCACTTCTCACAAAAATACCGGCAGGAAAACGTTGGCGTAGTAACACTGACAGCGAGTCGGCTGCCTGTTTTTCACCGAGGTATTGCAGGTAGCGCTGATTCATGGTCAGCTCCTCTTCCCGATCTGTTTTATAAGTCAGCAGTTTTTGTATCAGCAATACCTTATCTGCCGGCTCCGGTGAGTTGGCCAGCATGTTGAAATACTGGCTGCGATATACGCTTTCCGCAGCGGGATGATTGTCTATTTCCTTTTTCAGGTAGATGAGTGCTTTGGCCGGATCTTTCTTTAATACGCTCCTGTCCATCAATACCGACATCTGGTAGTAGGCAAAAGGCAGGGGTTTGCCAGCTTTGTATACAGGAAACATATAGCCGGCACCGTTATTATCATCTTTCAATTTTCCGTTGCTTATGGGTGTCAACAACAACAATATCGCCTGCTCCGGTACCGCCACAGTAGCCTGCCACCTCCCCCTGCTTTGTTGCAGGGGGATAGTAGTTTCGTTCAGGGCACGGTCTTTATCAAAGTATACTACATGGCAGCGAAGCAATGATTGTTGCGCCAGCACGGTACCTGCAGGATCATAGGTGATCAGCACCGACCTCCCCGCAGCAGGCGACGGCGATACCTGCAGGGAATGATATGTTTGCGCGTTCACCGTCAGCAGTTGTATGCATAACCAGCACGCTGTAAAAAAATATTTCATAGCCGTTATCTGAAAAGTGTTTTTATTTTTTCTTCCAACTCTTCACCCAACAGATTTGACGCCACTATTTTTCCCTGTTGATCAATGATTACATTCGCCGGAATACCATTCACCGGATAGCTTTTTATCACCGGGCTTTTGTCTGCCAGCAAGTCCGATACATTAGGCCAGGACATGCCTTCTTTTTCTGAGGCTTTCAACCAGTTGGTATGACTGTTATCCATAGAGAAAGAAACGATTTCCAGTCCTTTGGGATGATAGGTGCTATAGAGCTGTTTCAGCACCGGAATTTCGGCGCGGCAAGGCACACACCAGGAAGCCCAGAACTGCAACAGCGTATACTTATTGGCCGATACCAGCGAACCTAAACGCAGCTGCTCCCCGTTAATCGCCGGCAGTGTAAAGTCTACATAAGGCTCCCCTACCATGGCGCCCTGGCGACGGGCAATGAGTTCCCGCTGCGCTTTATCCATTTTCCGCGCCTGACGGATCACATAACTGCTATCGCCCAAACGCTGCGCTGCTGCGTTTACAATCACCATCGTTTTCGCACGGTCCGGCTCCAGCTCCAGCAATACCGCCGCCATAGCCGCAGCTACCGGGTCTTTACCATTGTTCAGGATTTTTTGCAGATACTGACTCCTGATATCAAAGTGATGCATAAAGTTTTGGATCGACTCCCACTCTGCATCGCCACCTCTTACCGATCCCGGCTGCCGGAACTGCCAAATCAATTTATCCGTGCGTACATACGCCGTATCACGCTGATAGCCTAATACCCAGGTGTTATACTTTCCGCCGGTTACCTGCGACAACCCCGTGGGCATTAACTGAAATTTTACTTTTCCCTTTTCAATGATCACCGGGTAGGAATACATTTCCCGCCCCTTATGATAAGTCAGCGACACATTCACTACTTCATTTACCGGGCATTGCAAATGAAAGTGGCCGTTGCGGATCGTATCCTTCGCCATCGTTTTCGCGGCGCCGTAAAGATCCCATACCAGCGATATCTCCACATTATCAGCATCCTTGATTTCGCCGGTTAAATCAAATACATCTTTACCTTGTTGAAAGGCAAACAAACATATGGCCAGTGCTGCTATCAACAGCAGCTGGCTTCTTTTATAAATAGTCGGTATCATGTTATCTTGGATTTTGTATTATTTCAGGATTTTGTGCAATATATTTCCGCCCAATAGCCAACACCGCACGATTGCTGTTGGGTGCTAAAGTGAAGGTGCCATCAGGGAGTGTATGCGTAATCGTTATACTGGCATTATCAAAAACATTGTAGCGGCGAATATCAAAAAAACGTGCTCCACGAAAAGCCATTTCCCGACGACGTTCAGTCTTCACAATACTGAGTGCCGCAGCCGCATCGGTGGCAGACAACGTATAATTACTACCTGTTTTATAACGGAAGCTGCGGAGCAGGTTAATGTCATCCATCGCAGCAGCAGCCTGTCCGCTGCGCGCACTGCTCTCTGCACGTATCAGGTAGGTTTCCGGCACGGAAGGACCTTTGGTAGCCACTCTACCCGCCCACTCATTGCTGAAGGAACCAAAGTTTAATCCGAAAAGATTGTCCGGAAAAAAGAACGCCTTATAACGCAGATCATTGGCCGCATCATACAAGTTTAGCAACTCCGTACCTGCATACATCACGGGACTTAACATCGGACCTGTTTTTTCCAGCAGCGTTTCCGGATTCTGGAAATTGTTGGGATACTGTAGTATGTAGGCCGGATAAGCAGGATGAGGCGCCAATGTATTATAGTCTACCAGCGTACGATAATACTTCAGGGAAGAATCTGCATACAGATGCGCCGCTGCTGCATCATTCTTAAACAAGCTTACCTTTGCCAGCAACGTATAGGCGGTAGGTTTAACCGGTCTGTTGGTAGCCGCCATATCAGGAGTGGCCGGCAAATCAGGCAATGCACTGCTCAGATCTGCGGCTATATAATCATATACCTCCTGGACGCTGGCACGTGGCAGCTTTTCTTCGAAATCAATTCCTTTACGCAGCGGCACACCCGGATCAGCAGCCGCCGTAGCGCCGTTATATTGCTTTGCATATAAGTTCACCAATATGAAATAGGCATATGCACGATGTACCCGCGCCTCCGCCATCAGCTGCCGCTTCTGCGGCTCGGTGCCTCCTTTGGAATCCATCACCTGGGTGGTTACCAGGTTGGCAGTATACACCTCATTGTACAAGGCTTCCCAATCTCTATCCGCTTCGTAATCCAGGTAAATATTCTCTGCATAACGAAACGCATTCAAGGCATTGGCATTATAATACGTCATGGAAAAAGGGTTGATGCTCATATCATCATCCAGCATCACGTCCATGCCGTAGCTGCTGAAAAATCCATTTGATTTTTCCCTGGCTGTGGTTTCATCCAGCAGCAGGCGATAATCAGCTGTTTTTTCAGGAATAAAAGCACCCTTTGGTTTTATGTCGAGGTATTTTTTACAGGAAGCAGCCGTGAGCACCAGTCCTCCACACACCAGAAAATATAATAGCTTTCTCATCAGTCAGTTTTTAAAAGTTAGCCTTGATGCTGAAGGTTAATTCAGCTGGCGGCGTAAATTGAATATTGCTGATACTTATATCGGTCGCATGTTCCGGATCTATTTTCTGTTTATTAAACAGGTACACCCCCAGGTTGCGCGCCTGCAATGCCAGGTTAATACGGGAAGAAGATAGCTTGCTACTGAGCTTCTCCGGTAATACGTAATTCAACAACAGCTCCTGAAATCGTATAGTCGACGCCGTTGCCACGTTGATATCGGCATACCTGGTATAGTTGTCGTATACATTCAAGCCAGTTTGACTCTTGGGCATCGCGGGAATATTCGTCAGCAGCTCATCGCCCGGTTGCTGCCAGCGGTTGTCCCAGTCTTTATGCACCTGGTTCACACTGCCAAACAATGGCGTGTACTGCATTTGCGGGATACGGAACTGATGACCCATTTTATAAATAAAGCCTGCAGTAAGTGTGAATCCTTTATAGCCGAAGTCCAGGAATAATCCACCATAATGAGGCGGTGTAGTAGTGCCCTGGTATATCAGTGCGGCTGTGTTATTCATTTCTTTCGTGTAATCCACTGCTGCATTTTTTTCATCATACACCTGTGGTGCACCGGTATTGCTTAAGCCTGCCCAGCGATAGCTCGATACATAGTTCAACGGCATCCCTGCCTGTGGTAGGCCCGCTACAAAGGCGCCTACGCTCTGATCCGGGAAATCTACCTTTACTACTTTGTTGCTGTTATAACTGTAATTAAGGGTGGTGGTAAAAGTGAATTGGCGGTTAATGATTAATGCAGCAATATTCACATCCACGCCTTTATTACGCAGACTGGCATAATTGACATAAGCGCTATTGAAGCCGTAGGTACCATTGATGGTGGCATTACCCAACAGGTCGGTGCTGTAGCGGTTGTAGTATTCCACGCTACCTCTCAGCCGGTTACTACGCAATGTATAGTCGATTCCGATATTCGTCACAGTTGTTTTTTCCCATCTCAGCAAGGGATTGGCGGGATTGGAAATGTAACCATAGTTCAGATTTGTTTGTGCATCTTTGGCTACTTTGGTAATGAGAAAAGGACTGGTACTGCGATCTACGTTACCGTTGATACCATAGGTAGCGCGCAGGATGAGCGTAGAAAACGGTCCATCTTCCAGGAAGCTTTCCTTGTGTGCCTGCCAGCTAACGCCGGAAGACCAGAGCCATACGTTGCGGTATTTATCGCTGGAGCCAAACAGGTTGGTCTGATCCAGTCGTGCAGACGCATTGATGGAATACTTATCATCGAAAGTATATCCTGCATTGGAGAACAGGGAAACAAACCGGTTCAGTGTATCTGCAAAAACGGCCCCATCCCGGATGTAAGATTTGTTACCAAGTATATTCGTATACCCGTTTACGTAATCGAGATTGGCATATTGCAATGTTTGCGGATCGTAGCCGTACTTAGTCTGACTGCCAGCATTGGCAGCTACCTGGCGGATTTCCAGGCCGGCAATGGCGATAAGCAGGTGCTTTGGGCTGCCGATCATACCATCGAACTTCAGCTGATTACGCAGGGTATGTGTTTGCAGTTTGCTTTCCGCCAGACTATAAATACTTCCTTTCGGCAATCCCGAAATCATTTGTCCGTTTTTGACATAGGTAGCAAAATTGACCTGGTTACGCACATCGTAGGATTCTTCGTTTTCCAGCACCGTATTTGTGCTGCTGTAATTTTCGTACTGGTAAGACGTATTAAAGTCGAAGTGTTTGCTAATCATGTACGTCAATCCTGCAACCGCGGTGATACCCCTGTTTTGTGTGCGGTTGTTGTGGTTGCGGAATTCCTGTACCAGGTTATAGTCCCAGTTATAAGGATAGCCTGCTTTCACCAGCGCCTCTTTATCTGCCTGATAAAAAGATTGCGGCTGCGGAATGTAATTACCATTCCCGTCTAATAACTGCTGATAAGGCAACAAGCTTCTCAGGTCGTCCAGCGTCATACCATTGTTGGTACTGTTCACCATTACATAGTTGAGGCCCACATTGGTATGCAGTTTTTTGGTGAGCGCCACTGTCTGAAACAGATCAACGGAGAAACGCTCATCGCCGGTTCTTTTCATATAAGAAGGCACGTTATCGTAATTGAAAGAAGCGCGGCTGGTACTCTTTTCTCCTTTCGCCGCCAGGGTTACGCCGTATTGTTGTCTTACGGCGTTGCGCATAAACAGGTCATCGAACTGCTGATAAGCATTATTCCTGCTGAGTGAATCTGCCAGCTGATCTGCCGTGGCGGGATTATTCAGGTAAGCATCTGTAATGGGTGATATGGCATTCCGTGGCTTCCCGAACAAGGTCACCAGGTGGTTGTCTACCTTATACTTTTCAAAACCGATAAAAGAAGTAGTGCTGGCAAAAGGTAGTTGAGAAAAATCCGGTTTGGCAGACAGGGAGAGCGAGGCGTTAAAACTCACGTCCAGTGACTTCCGGGAGGAGGCGCCCCGCTTTGTCTGGATCACAATCACGCCATTGGCGGCTCTTACACCCCAGATAGAGGCTGCAGAAGCATCTTTCAGCACAGTGATACTTTCCACATCATTGGGGTTAATGGTGCTGAGATCTCTTTCTATCGGGAAGCCATCTACGACAATAAGTGGTGCTTTGTCTGCCCGCAGGGTGCTTTGCCCTCTGATGGTCATGCTGCCATCGCTGTTGGTGAGCAGTCCGGGTACTTGTCCTTCGAGATAAGTCTGGATATTATAGTTACTTCTTTTATCGAGAGTGGCCTGTTTTACCACGCTGAACGAGCCGGCGGCGCGCTCTCTGGGCAGGCGTTGATAGCCGGTATTCACCACGGCTATTTCTGTTAATTTAGCCACCGCCAGTCGCATGGGCAGCAGGCCCAGGTTCTGGGGTCTGTCGGGCGCCACTTCTATCTGGAGGATAAAATTTTCAAATCCGATAGAAGTAATTTCCAGGGTATATTCGCCCGGTGCTACCGACTCAAAAATAAAGTTGCCGTTTTCATCTGTGATGGTGCCTTTGCGTAGTGGCAGGAGTTTCACGGTGGCCATGGGCAAGGGGTTGCCGGTGTGGTCCATTACTTTTCCCAGTACGGGTTGCGACTTTGTGAAGACAGACAGTTGGCCAATATTAGCCCCGCCTGCCCGTTTTCCGCGCAGGTAGATGCTGGTATTGACGATCTCCCAGGTAAAAGGCTGTCCTTTAAAGCAGCTGTCCAGCGCGGCTTTCAGCGGCACCTGCTGTAAGAATACGGTGACGCTGCCGGCCTGTTGCAACAGGGCATCGTCGTAGAAAAAAACGTAACCGGTTTGTTTCTTCACTTCTTTAAACACTTGCTGCAGGGGGGCTTTATGCAGCGAAAGACTCACCTGCTGACTATATCCCCTGGCGCCCACCTGTAGGGTGAGCAACAGCAAAAATGCTATCTTATTCATAAGCCGGAAAATTTTGAAAGGGCCCTTCCGGTGAAGCGGAAGACAGCCGGATACCATCCCGATACCGGCGTTGACCGGTATAAGCAATAATTTCATAATTTTGGTTTGGGTAGAGAAATAAAAATCACGCAAGTTTTTTGTTGGCATACCCTTAATTTAACAGGAAGTGTTTCCAGCACTTCCTGTTTTTTTGGGCAGCCATTAGCGCCTCCCCGCAGGGTCATTGCAATTTGGCTGATGTTTCATAATGGTTGATTTAAAATATACGGATGGCTGATTAAGGGATAATAATAATCCTTCTGCCTTCTCTTCTATAATTGATACCACTCACTGACAATCCTTTCAATACTTCCGACAGGTTGGAGGAACGCGAAATTTCTCCACTGAATTTCCGGTCGGGCAAATTACTGTCATAGCTAACATCTATATCGTACCAGCGGGCTATTTCGCCCATCACGGTTTGTACACGCGCCTGGCTAAACTGAAAATATCCGTTCATCCATGCCACGGCTTCTTCTGTATCTACGTCCTTTAACAAGGTAATGGCTTGCTTGCCTGGCTGACTACTCAGTACTGCCTGTTGACCGGGCAACAGTATTACCGCATCGGCACTATGTACACTTACCTTACCCTGTAGCAGGGTTGTTTTAATCAATGGTTCGTCGGCATAAGCGCTGATATTAAAGCGCGTGCCTAATACATCTACCTGTATTCTATTATTTACCTGCACCCGGAAGGGCTGTTGTGCGTTTTGTGCAATGTCAAAAAATACTTCGCCCTGAATCACTACACTGCGTTCAGCACCGGTAAAAGCGGCAGGATATTTAATGCTGGACAATGCGTTGAGCCATACTTTGGAGCCGTCGGGCAGCACCAGTCTATACTGTCCGCCGCGGGGGGTAGACAAGGTATTATATTCCGCGCTGCTGCCTGCTACTGTGTTTCCCGGAGTATACACCAGTTGTCCGCCGGCTACTTTGCTGATACGGCTGTTGCCCTGGGTGGCAATGTTATCGGCCGCCGCCTGATCGAGTATAATGGTGTTTCCATTGCCCAGGGTAAGCGTGGCTTTGTTGCTACCCGGCATAATATCGGCCACAGGTGCGGGTATTGTATTTTTTTTATGGAGACGGATAAAGAAAAGGGAGGCTGTGCCCAGCAACAACAATACGGCAGCAGCATACCGCCACCAGTGTTGTTGTAGGAGTGGTACCGGCTTGTTCCAGCCCAGCGCATGATCAATGCGTTGTTTCATGGCCTGCTGTGCTTCGGCCTGCCGCGCTCCTTCAAGATGCCAGTCAGATGCCGACAGCAGCCCATCATACCATTGTTCCACCAACACCCGTTCTTCCGGTGTGCAGCGGTTTTCCAGGTATCGCCTTAATAATTTGACTCCCTCATTCTTGTCCATGATACATCTTTACCTATAAGTTAGTGACGTAGCGGAAGCAATAGTGGTAGACGAAGGAAAAATAAATTTTTGTCAGTGCATGCGTGGGATGACAGACAGCAGGAAAATAAGTCCTGCCGGCGCATATCCTACCTGCGTACGCAGGCGGTTGAGCGCATTATTAATCTGTTTCCTGACCGTTTCTTCACTGATGCCTAGTGTTGCTGCTATTTCCCGGTAGGAAAGCTGTTGCTTACGGCTTAAAATAAATATTTCCCTCATTTTCTCCGGCAGGCTTTGAATGGCCTGTTCTATTTTTTCTTCCAGATCGCGCATATGCAAGAGGGTTTCAGGGGATGGTACCCCGCCGTTGTCCATTTGATCAGACAAGCGTTGCAGGTAGTTGGAACGGGTGATATTCCTTTCAATATTACGGATGGCCATATAACGGCCACTATTAAACAGGTAGGTGCTCAGGGCGCCCTGTATTTCCAATGTGGCCCTGTTTTTCCATATAGAAACAAAAATTTCCTGTACAATATCTTCGGCTTCGGAATAGACGTTTACTGCTTTCATGACATGCTGCATCAACGGGTACCAGTATTTATTGTAGATGGCGGTAAAAGCCTCCTGGTCACCGGTTTTCATCAACTTCAGCAAAGACGAATCATCCATTGATACGGCGTTTTCAGACAAAAGTAGAGCAAAAAGCAGAAAGCAGAAAGCAAAAAGCTATGGAAGCGAATGATCAGCGCGAATAATAATCCGCTATAATGACTCGCTTCCATAGCTTTTTGCTTTCTGCTTTCTGCCTTCGGCTTACTTCACGTACCAATCTCTCAACCTTACGTCTATGCCTTTATTGCCGGCATCTACCAGGCTTTTAAATTTACTCACATCACTTAAACCATCTTTACCACGATAGTGATAAGGATACACGATTTTAGGTGCGAAAGCCAGCACCGCATCGGCGGCTTCCGGAACGTCCATGGTATAAGGGAGGTTCATACATACGAAAGCCACATCAATATTTTTCAGGCTACGCATTTCCGGGATGCCTTGTGTATCGCCGGAGATGTAGATCTTTTTTTTGCCATAGTTCAATACGTATCCATTCCCTCTCCCTTTGGGATGCATGGCAGTAGCGCTTTCCGGCAGGTTGTACATGGGAATGGCCGTGATGCCAACAGCGGCTAACGTTTTCTTATCCCCGTTTTTCAGCACCACTACCTGTGCCTTATCTGCCGCAGGCAATTTATCTGCCACTACCTGGGGAACGATGATAATGGTTTTGGTTGTTTTCACCGCTGCAATAGTAGCGGCGTCAAAATGGTCGCCATGTATATCGGTCACCAGGATGATATCCGGCGCCGTTAGCCCGGTATACTTTGCTGCGCCCCCGGTGGGGTCTACGTAAATACTGGTGTTGCCTGCCGTCAATACAAGACTGGCGTGCTCAATGGGCTGTATCGTCAGCTGACCAGCGGCGGTGGGAATAGCGTCTGGTTGCACGCGTTGGGCAGACACTATAGCGGCCGCAAAAAGGAAACATAAAGAAAGAAAAGTGATTTTCATAAAAGTTGATTGTAGTCATTAAAGATACCTCGTTTATCCTTCTTTTTTAATAAAATGCTACATTCGTTGCTACTGTAAATGTATTTATACGGATGAGATCAGGGCTTGCTATTCTTTTACTAATTCTTCTTTCGGGATACGCATATGCGCAATCAGACAGTAGTACTACCGCTGTTCCGGATAGTACTGCCGCCAGCATCCACTCCTCCGACACACTCATACGGTACCGCATCAACGGTGTTTACCTGAAAAGTATCTGGCAGGATCTGAAATATACGGTAGCCCGCCCTGCGCATTGGGAAAAACGGGATTACATCCGGCTGGGCGTTGTTGCTGGTGTTACGGGTGTATTGCTGGCAGGTGATTACGGGGTGAAACAGTTTTTCACCCATCACCAATCCAATTTCACCACCAGCGTTACCGATCAGATAGAACCTTTCGGCAACGCGTACTCTCCCTACCTGGTAGCGGGCATGTATGTAGCCGGTGTAATTGCCCACGATCGCAACCTGGAACACGGCAGCCTGATGGCCGCCAAATCACTGGTCATCTCCACCGTTATCTATGCCACTCTCAAAAGCATTGTCAGGAGAGGCCGCCCTACTTACTACGATTCTCCTTTCAACTTTGATCCACCCTTCACCAATGATAAACAACATACCTCCTTCCCTTCCGGTCATAGTCTTACCGTCATGACCGTAGCCACCGCCATGGCGGAGCTATATGGAAAAGATCATCCCTGGGTACCCTGGGTAGCTTATGGTATAGCAGGACTCACCGGTGTAACCCGGCTATATGAAAACCGGCACTGGAGCAGTGATGTATGGGTAGGCCTGGCATTGGGCCATTTTGTGACCAAAAGTATTTTCAGACATCACCGGGAACTGGAACATAAAAAAGCCATGAAGCTATTGGCGGTGAGCTTATAACGAAATAACCCGTTGCGCCAACATCATAATAGTCCCCAAAAAGTAGTTATTAAAAATATCCCGTTCTCCCTGCATCTGCTGGATAAGTTTACCGATTGATTTTTATTACGATAAATTTAAATGTATTATTTTTGCAGCACCTATAACCTAATGTCAACATGAATACGTCTTTTTTCCGGATGCCTCCACCGCATCGGATAAGTTTTGTGACCCTTGCCTGCTGCCTTTTTTTCTCTTTAATGGCAACAGCGCAATCACCGGTATTTAATCCGGCACCGCAAAGTGAAAGTAAGCTTAGAAGCCTGGAGCAGCAATTCGAAACACAGTATAAAGCATCACTCGCCCAACTTCCGTCCCAAAACAAAAAGGACTATGTATCTCTTTATGACAGCCGCTGGGAGCATATCAAATCCAAATTTGAAAAAAAAGAAATTTATACGGCTTCTTTTGCCCAGCAATACCTGGATAACCTGGTACAGGAAATTGTAAAAGTGAATCCACCACTGCAAAAGCAATCTCTCCACTGTTACTTTTCCCGGTCGGGTATCCCCAACGCCAGTTATATCGGCGAAGGCATTATCCTGTTTAATATGGGATTGTTTACATCACTGGAAAATGAAAGCCAGGTGATTTTTGTCCTCTGTCATGAGCTGGCGCACTACTACCTGCAACATAGTGAAAACGGTATTGCGCGGTATGTGACCACCATGAACGGAAAAGATATACAGGCAGAATTACGCAAAATTAAAGCAACAGAATATAAGAAACGGGAGCAACTGGAGAAA